>JAGVGS010000134.1 GCA_020057015.1 Candidatus Omnitrophota bacterium
CATCCGCAGTAGAGAAGCCACCGGAGCCGGCCCCCCAGCCGCTGGTGAGCGAGGAGCGGCGCGGCGCGCTTTCCGAGGCGCTGCCCGGCTACTTGCGCAATCCTGCCCCGGTGTATCCGCGCCTGGCGCGCGAGCGCGGCTACGAAGGGACGGTCTTGCTGGAGATTGACGTCTTGGTTTCCGGGCGGCCGGGCACCGTGCAAGTGCGGCATAGCTCCGGGTATCCACTGCTCGACGACGCGGCTGTACAGGCGGTGCGCCGCTGGACGTTCCGCCCGGCCCAGCGCGGGTACACGCCGGTGAGCCTCACCGTAGAGCTCCCCATCCGCTTTCGTCTGGTGGATGGGAGCGCCTCGCTCGACTGACGGGCCGCGCCGGCAGGGAGTGTCTTATTCTGGCGGGTCCTGCCGCTGGACAGCCCCTCCCCTCGCGGCGGGGGTTTCGTCATCCACCCGGGCCTCTTGCCCCCCATCCCCCTGCCGCTTCGGGGCAGGGCGGCCCCGTCCAGCGTCACCCGCCCAGGTCAGACATCCCCTCAGGTTTGGCATGGCCTGCATGTGACGGGTGACGCGCAGCAGGGTCCCCAGGCGACCGCAGCCGACGACGCCGATAGTGCGGCGCGGCGAGGACGACCTGGGGTGCGAGCGGCAGGACCCGTCACATGCAGACACCACCCGCCGGCACGTCAGGCTGCCTTCTTCGGGGATATAGTGTATAATACACACTTACCCCATGCCCTCCCTGCGCGTCGCACTCGCTCAATTGAATGTGACCGTCGGCGACCTCGACGGCAACCGCCGCCTGATTGAGGCAGCACTCCTGCAAGCTCGCGGTGCTTGCGCCGACCTCGTGGTCGTGCCTGAATTGGCCATCACCGGGTATCCGCCGGAAGATCTCTTGCTCAAACCCTCCTTTGTGGCCGCCAATCGCCGCGTGCTGCGCGCCCTGGCGCACGCAAGCCAAGGCCTCACGGCGCTGGTGGGCTTTGTGGATCAGGAGCGCCCGGGCCGGCTCTACAACGCCGCGGCGGTGCTCTCCCACGGCCGGCACGTCGCCACCTATCGCAAGCAGCACTTGCCCAACTACGGCGTCTTCGATGAGCGCCGCTACTTTACCCCGGGCGACCAGCCGCTGGTGCTGGACATCGCTGGCTGGCGGCTGGGCGTCATGATTTGCGAGGACTTGTGGGCGACACCGCCTAGCGCGCAGCTCTCCCGGCGAGGCGTGCAACTGGCCGTCAATCTCTCGGCCAGCCCGTACCATGCGGGGAAGTGGCGGCAGCGCCAGCAGCTGTTTGCGCAGCGCGCCCGGGACAATCACCTGGGCATTGCGTACTGCAATCTCGTGGGCGGGCAAGATGAGCTGGTCTTTGATGGCGGCAGCGTGGTGCTCGATGCGCAAGGGCGGCTGCAGCAGCGCGCCCGGCAACTGGCTGAGGATTTTCTCGTGGTTGATTTGCCTGCTGAGCGATTTCGCACTCCCCACCGGCGGGCAGGATCGGTGATCCGGTTGCGTGCCGGCCGTGCGGCAGATCACCCGCCGGCGATCCAGGCGCCCCGGCCCTTGTTGGCTCCCCTGGAAGAGCGCTACACGGCGCTGGTGCTGGGCCTGCGCGACTATGTGCGCAAAAATGGGTTCTCCACCGTTGTGCTGGGCCTCTCCGGCGGCATCGATTCGGCGCTGACCGCCTGCCTAGCGGTGGACGCGCTGGGCGCGGCGCACGTCGTGGGGGTGGTGATGCCCTCGCGCTTTTCATCGGCCGCGACACAGGCCGATGCGCGGCAGCTGGCGCGCCGCCTGGGCCTCAGGCTCCACGAGTGCTCGATCGAACCGGTGTTCCGGAGCTATCTCAAGACCCTGGCCCCGGTGTTCAAGCACCGCCCGGCCGACGTCACCGAACAGAACCTGCAAGCGCGCATTCGCGGCAACCTGCTCATGGCGCTCTCGAACAAGTTCGGCTGGCTCGTGCTGACCACCGGCAACAAGAGCGAACTCGCGACCGGATACTGTACACTATATGGCGACATGGCTGGAGGCTTTGCCGTGATCAAGGATGTGCCGAAGACGCTGGTCTACCGGCTGGCGCGCTACCGCAATGCGCGCGGGCCAGGGCAGCCCGTGGCCGCCAGCGTCTTGCGCCGCGCGCCTTCGGCAGAGTTGGCGCGGCATCAGACCGATCAGGACACCCTGCCGCCTTATCCACTGCTGGATCGGATCATCACAGCCTATGTGGAGAAAGACATCAGCGTGCCAGCTCTTCGCCGCGCGCTGCCGGGGCAGGCCGCGGTGGTCACCAGGGTGGCGCGCATGATTGACCGCGCCGAGTACAAGCGCCGCCAAGGGGCGCCGGGGATCAAGATCACCCCCAAGGCTTTTGGGAAGGATCGCCGCATGCCGATCACCAACCGCTACGACGAGGCCTGATGCATCGAGTGCTGTTCGTGACCGATGATTGGGCGAACAAGAAGGCGCTCAAATCCGAGCTGCTCGGAGGCGGTTTTACTGTCACGGCGATCGGCTCGGCAGAGATCTTCCGCGAGGACTTTGTCGCACCTGCTCGCCTCGATGTGGTGGTGGCTGACCTGGAGCGCTGTGCCACCGAGGCGGCCAAGCTCTGCCATGCGCTCAAGCGCGAGAGGCCGATGAAGGAAGCCCCCCTGGTGCTGCTGGTGACCGAAGCGCACCTTGGGCGGCTCGATTTCGGCTGGGGGGTGGAAGACTACCTCACGCTGCCGGTGTCGGCCAAACGCCTGGCCGAACGCCTGAACTTCCTGATGTGGAAGCTGCACAAGGTGGAGACGAAGAACGGCTTTTCGCAAAACGGCCTCGTGATTGATTTCGAGCGCTACGAAGTGCACGTCAAGGGTGAGCCGGTGGACGTGACCTACAAGGAATTCGAGCTGTTGAAATTTCTGGCGACGCACCCAGGCAAGGCGTTTACCCGCGAAGCGCTGCTGGATAAAGTCTGGGGCTACGACTACTACGGCGGTACCCGCACGGTCGACGTGCATATCCGCCGGCTGCGCTCCAAGATCGAAGTGGGCAGTGCCGCATACATTGAAACCGTACGCAATGTAGGATATAAGTTTCTAGAGCCTTCGGGTGATTAGCATGGGTTCCGTGAATCCTACGGTTACGCCAGAGAAGCTCAAGCAGGTCAAGAAGCGGCGAGAGCCAAGAGAACCGGCCTCGCCGCTGGTCGTCTTCGGCCTGCCCCTGGTGCTCTTCGCCGGAGCCTATGTCTACGGCACGCGCATCAACCCCCACGGCGTCGCCGCAGGCATGGAACGCGTGCTGGGGGTAGACAAGGCCGCGGCCCTGCGCAGCCAGGTGGCCCAGATCCGCGACCAGATAGCCGCGCGCCTGCCTCGGGCCGCGAAGCCCGAAGCC
>JAGVGS010000159.1 GCA_020057015.1 Candidatus Omnitrophota bacterium
GTCGATCAGTTGCTGGCCAAAGCCCCGGTCCCGGTGATCCCCACGTTCGTGGCCCCGCTGCAAGGGTTGAGGCCGTTGGAGCAGTATGTCGACAGCCTGATGGCGCAAGACCCCTTTCGCATCGGCGAGACCGCGGCAGCCAGCGCATCCGCCGCTTCCAGCGAGACGCCACCGGTCGATCCACGCACGCTCATTGCCGATATGAAGATGGTCGGCATCTCGTGGGGCGAGGTGCCGGTGGCCATGATCGAGCAGCGCGGCCAGACATTTGTCGTCAAGCCAGGCGAGTCGGTAGGCGGGGCGGTGGTGAAAGAAGTGCTGGTGGATCGCGTGATCCTCACAATTGAAGGCCACGATGTGGAACTCTACTAAGGTGTCAGGCACTTCAAGTGTCAGGCACTTTTGCTGTTGCGGGGTGGTCCTGCTGCTGGCACTCACTGCGCCAGCATCGATTGAGGCCACGGCCATCCCCGATACGGCAGTCCCCGCCAGCCCCGCGCCGCACACGGGGCAGCAGGCCCTCGATGAGGTGATTTTTCCCGGCCTGGCCAATCGCATCTCGCTCGATCTGCGCGGCATGGACATCACGGAAGTGCTCAAGTTTCTCTCCTCGAAAGGGCAGTTCAACATCGTCAATGGCGCCGACGTGGTGGGCCGCGCCACCCTGACGCTCACTGACGTGACGGTGCGCGATGCGCTGGATATCGTGTTGGTCAGCACCGGCCTGGCGGTGGAGCGGCGCGGCACTATTTTGTACGTCATGTCCGGCCAGCAGTACGAGCAGATTTACGGCCACCGCTACGGCGATCCGCGCCAGAGCCTGCTCCTGCAGCTGAAATACGCCGATCCGGCCCAGGTGAGCAGCCTGCTGGGCAACATTAAATCCGCGGTCGGGCGCATTGTGGTCGATGAGCCCACCGCCACCATCGCGGTGCTGGACAGCCCCACGGTGCTGGCGCAGATGCAGACCCTTATCGACACCATCGACATCCCCACCGTGCAGCGGCAGATGCCCACCATCACCAAGGTGCTTTCGCTGAAGTTTGCCAAGGCCGAGGACGTCCAGCCGCAGATCGAGCCGGCGCTGACCCCCAATGTCGGCAAGTTGCGGCTAGATAAGCGCTCCAACGCGCTCGTGGTCACCGATGTGCCGGCCAACCTGCCGCAGATCGAGCAGCTGGTGCAAGCTTTCGACGCGCGCAACCGCCAGGTGTACATCGAAGCCAGCATTCTCTCCGTGACGCTGAGCGATGAGTTTGACGCGGGCATCAACTGGCAGTGGGTGTCGGAGAGTAAAAACTTTCCCACGCTCAACATCACCAACGCGCTGCCGATTGCCTCCTCAGCCTCAAACGCGCTCCAGATGGTCGTGGGCACCATCGGTCAGAACGACGTGACGGCGACCCTGAAATTCCTGAAAACCTTCGGCGACACCAAGGTGCTCTCAAGCCCGCACATCTCGGTGATGAACGGGGAAGACGCAAAGATCCTCGTGGGCCGCCGCGAGGCCTACGTCACCTCCACCGTGACCCAGGCGCAATCGACTTCGGCCACGGCGGAATCGATCCAATTCATCGACGTAGGGGTGAAGCTCTACGTGACCCCGACGATCACCGACAGCGAGTACGTGAACCTCAAGATCCGCCCGGAAGTCAGCAGTGTCGCCGAGACGCTGGAGACCTCCTCGGGCAATGAGATCCCGATCGTCGAGACCACCGAGGCCGAGACGCGGGTGATGGTGAAGAACAACTCCACCATCATCATCGGCGGCCTCATGAAAGACGAGATCACCTTCAGCAAGCAGGCGGTGCCGATCTTGGGCAGCATCCCGGGCTTAGGGCTGCTCTTCAGCAACCGGTCCGATCGTATCAACAAGACGGAGTTGGTGATTCTCCTCACCCCCCATATCACAACCGGCGACCCGGGCGATGCGTCCACCGCGACCGCGCGAGTGGATTGGCCGGCGTCCAAGATCCCGTAGCCCCCATGCGTCCGCGTCCTCTCATGCAAGCGTTTGTCGGCTTGTTGACGATGAGTGCTGTGGCCGCAGGCGGTTGGCTGCTCTGGACGCAGCACGAGCAGCAGCAGCGCACGCTGCAGCACTTGCAGCACACTCAAGCCGCCCTCCAGGAGAAAGAAGAAGTCCTCACCACGCTGCAAGAGGAGCAACAGCGCCTCTCGGAGGCTTACGACACGCTGAAGACCCGCTGGACGCAGAGCGACCAGCAGGTGAAGACGCTCAGCGACACCGCCATCCTGCGCGCCAAGGAAGCCGAGGAGCTCACTCGGGCGCGCAGCAGTGTGGAGCAGCAGCTGCAGGAACACAAGGCTTCCCAGGCGCAACTCCAGCAGCAGCTGGAGACGTTGCGCCGCGATGTCACCGCTAAGGCTGCCGAGTCCGCCGTGCTGAACCAGCGCGTCAAAGAGCTGGATCGTCGCGCGCTCAGCGAAGCCGAGCTGCAGGATTTGGCCGGGATGCTCGAAGAGGGACAGAAGCGCCAAGCGTTTCTCCAAGAGCGCATCCTGGAATTATCCAACGCGTACGAAGTGCTGGTGCGCCAGCAGCAGGCCCTGCCTGGGCCGGCCGCGACCAAACACAAGAAGCGGCAGGCCAAAGCTGCTGTGCCGGCACCTGCGCTGGTTGCCCAGCCCGCCGCCCCGAGCGCCCCAGCGACGCATCAGCGCAAAGCTGCTGACTTACAGCGCCAGTTAGGGGATATCTATGTGGCGGCGTATCAGTTTGATAAGGCCGCCGAGGCCTTCGAGCAGTCGCTGACCCTGTACGATGACCCCAACGTGCACGCACAGCTCGCCTTTCTGTATAACCGCTTTCTGCACAACCAAGATCTGGCCAACCGCCATGTGGCCCTGGCCATCGGGGTCGACTCCTCCACCCGGGCGCTCAACCCCATGGCGCAGCAGCACGGGCTGCCCCGGCGGGACGAGCGGCTGGTGTGGGAGTGGCTCATTCAGGACGACTCGCCCAGCGCCCGCGCGACCAGGAAGTAAGTGCGCCAAGAAGCCTAACGTCAGTCTTTTATTTGGCCTAAATATAGGCTATACGTAAGTCCTTAGATTGGAGGCCATCATGAAGTTTGTCTCTGTAAGTGAATTGAAGAACGACACGTCCGCAATCGTGCGTCGCGTTAGCGGCGGGCAACCCGTGGTTGTCATGCGTCACGGCAAGCCCTGCGCCGCGGTGATTCGCATCTCCGAAGACACGTTAGACCAACTGCTATTCGAGGGCAGCCCCATCGTCAAACAGGCGGTGCAAGAAGCGCTCGATGACCTCAAGCACGGCCGCTCGACGACGGTCACCGAGTACCTCCGTGGCAAGCGCAGCACCTGAGCCTCTACGGCTTGTACGACGCGCGCAACGAGATCTTGATCGTGTCCCTGCCCAGGAGCGCAAGCGCCTGATCGATGATCTTACTCGGCTGGCCGACAAGACGTTTCCTGGCGAAGTGAAGCTCATTAGAGCGCTACCCGGGCGTCCGTTGCAAGCCGATGCTGGGCGCTTCCGTATCTTACATATATGGCAAGGACCCACAGTATTTATTCTCGCCATCTTCGCCCGCCACCAGCAAGGCATGGTAATTAGTTAGTATTAAATTAGTAGTTAGTGGAGCGTATCTACTATATAACATACTGTAAATGAACGAGTTGCTAAGTAACTACCTCGTGAACTACTACAACAAGAAGGACGTTGGGTACCGACTTTCTCCTAAGATCAAGCTAGATGAGTTCTGGCCTGAGCTGGTGAGGTTCCGCCAGGCCAAGGCGGAATTCTTACCCTTCAAAGACCAAGCGGAGAAGCCCTTCTGGTTTGTCCTCACGCCAAAGCTCCAGGAATACCTGCACCAGGTGGACTCGCGCGGGAAGGACTCCCTCTACAGCGTGGTGAAGGAGGAGATCCAGGCCGAGCTCACCGAGCAAGCGCTGGTTGAGGAGGCGATGTTCTCCAGCGTCATCGAGGGGGCCTTCTCCACCATCGCGCGCGCCCGGGAGTTGATCGTCGAGGGCAAGCCGCCGCGGGATACCAGCGACCAGATGGTGGCGAACAGCGGTCGTGTCATGCGCTATGTGCTGGCGCAGCGGGAAGCCGCTTGTTCGATCGAGCTGATGCATGCGATCCAGCGCCAGGTGACCGAGAAGACGCTCGAGGACGAGGCAACGGCGGGTCGGTTTCGTGAGGGGCCGGTGTTTGTCGTGAATCAGCGCCGAGAAACCATCTATGAGGCGCCACCGGCCGGCGCCGTGCAGCCGTCCATGGCAGCACTCGTCCACTGGATCAATGCCGGGGAGCAGCAGCCGTTCATCCACCCCATCTTACGGGCGGCCATCATCCACACGTATCTGGTCTATGTGCACCCGTACGTGGATGGGAACGGTCGGACGGCCCGGGCGCTGCTCTACTGGTATCTGCTCAAGCACCGCTACGAGTTCTTCCGCTACTTTTCCATCTCCTCGATCATCCAGGAGACGCGAGAGCGATACTACCAGGCGTTGAAGGATATGGAGGATCACGAGGCCGATGCGACCTACGTGCTCCTATACCTGGCCGAATCTGTCGTGCGAGCCATTGACGTAATTCTCCAGCGCATCACGGAGCGCTATCGGAGGGACATCCTCGTGGCCCACCTTCGCGAGCGGCATATCATCCTGAACCAGCGGCAGGCTCGCTTCCTCAAATCCCTCACGGTGTCCAGGGAGCAGCGGGGGACGATGGCCAAATATCAGCGCGATTTCAAGGTCGTCTACGAAACCGCACGGCGGGACCTGGCCCAGTTGGAGAGGCTCGGGATTCTCGCTAGGGGCAAGCAGGGCAGGCAGTTCATGTACACTCTCAACCCGGCCTTTCTCACAACGGGGAAGCTCAATTGAGCAGCCGGTAAAAAGAGGCCGCGCTTGCGCCTGACGCAGCCTCGCAGGTATACTTAGCACAGGTGTCTCATGACCAAACTGCTCAAAGCGCTCGCCAAGCTATTGGGGATCCCGGTGCCTGTTCCGGTGCCGGTGCGCGTTCCTCCCCCGGCCTTGACGCGGCGCGCGCGTATCAGGTAGAGTTGAGGGTAGACAATTTCAAACAACGGGGGCAACACTCCCGATAAAGGCACACCCGGAGTAATCCGGGGTCGCAAAGCTACGGGTCCTACGTGGACGGCTGGGCTACCGAAGGCAGGCTGCCGCA
>JAGVGS010000088.1 GCA_020057015.1 Candidatus Omnitrophota bacterium
AAGCGCTTGGCCCCAAACAGCAGCAGCACAATCAAGAGCACGAGCAGCAGCTCGGGCAAGCCGATGCGTCCCAACATGTGTCCCTCCCTTTACCCGGCGTACGCCGGCTTGGTTCCGCGCAACAACCGGCGCAGCTGCGCGGGCGCCTTCACGGTGACCTGGCCCCTACGCGAGGCGACCCACCCGCGCCGTTTCATGCCTGACAAGTGGCGAATGGAAGTTTCCCAGCGGGTGCCGGCCATGCGCGAGAGCTCGCTGTGGGTGACCGGGATCACGGTGCCGAAAGTCTCCCGCAGGCGCAGCAGCGTATGGGCCAGCCGCTGCTCCACCGGGGCTTGAGCCAGCGCGATCATTTCAGCCAGGCGGCCCATGCGCACATGGTAGATCTGGAGCACCCGCTCGGCAAAATGGGGGACGTGATGCAGGAGGGTGGCAAACGCCGGGCGCGACATGCAGACGGCCGTGGTCTCAGTGGCAGCCACCGCTGAGGCGAAGTACGCGCTGCGCCCGACCACGGCTGAATAGCCGCACAGCCTATCCTCGGGGGTCAGCGTGGCAATGGTCACCGGGATGCCTTGAGGGGTCTGTTTCACGAGGTACACCCAGCCGCGTGTGAGCAGCCACACATGATGCGCCGGCTGACCCTCCCGAAAGAGTGTTTCGCCCTTGCGGTAGCGGTACACCCGGGACTGTCGCTGCAAGCGCTTCAGGCGCGAGGCGGCAATGCCCCGGCACAACAGCCGCAGATCCTGGAGCGTAGGGCGCAGTACGTCGCGTGCCATGGGGCGCAGTCTGTCAAACCTGGATAACGCCATCCATGATTTAGATCATATAATTATAATCCGGAGGACCGCACGAGGCTAGCCCCGGCGGGGTGTCATCTACGCTGGGCTGGCGGTATAATGCCAGTATGGTGCGGCGTAACATGGCGATTACCTGGTTTGTCGCGGCCTGGCTGCTACTCTTCCACTACGAAACGCTGCGGGCGGGCTACTTGAGCCCGCTGGTGGGTCGGCCCTTGCCGAAATGCCCGCTACTCTTCCCCCCAGCCGGCTGGGTCATGTTCTACCAGGTGGATCGCCGCTACGGGTTTGCCGAAGTCTATGGCCTGCAAGCCGGCGCGCCGCAGCGGCTCGATCCCCACACCATCTTCGCCACCCATGCCGTGGGGTACGACAACATCCGCCGCAATATGCTCGTCGGCGTGCTCAACACGACGCTGCAACCCGCCTTCTGCCGCTACCTGCAGCGCAAGTTCCCGGCGTATGAGGACTTCTTGATTGTGGCGGCGGAGTATCCGGACATCGTGGACACCCCACAGCGCCTGCTGCGCGTGCCGGTGTACCGCTGCTCATGACGCTCTATCAATTTTGGCACCGCGCGTTTTTCGCCCGACGCTCCTCGGTCAACCTCAGCCTGTTCCGCCTGGCCCTCGCCTGGACAATCGCCGCGCACATGCTGCCTTCCTTCTTCCAGATGGCGGATAACTACCTCTCGACCGCCTTCAAGACGCAGAACCCCTATTGCTTCCCCGCCCCCCTCCTGCAGCTCGTGGCAGCCAGCCCGGATGCCGTGGTATGGGCGTTTGTCGGCTTATTTTCCCTGAGCCTGGCGGCCTTCACGCTGGGCTGGCGCTCGCAGCTCAGCTGCCTGCTGCTGACGCTCTCGTGCTACTACTTCTATGCGCTCAACAACTACCACATCGGCACGCTCAGCTTCGATATCCTGCTCGTGACGCTGGTGCTCATGTGCTGCACGCAGGACCATGGGGATTTCTTCTCGCTGGATAGCCTGCGGGCAGGCAAAGACCGCTCCTACCGCCGGCTGCGGCCGTATTGGATCCAGCGACTGCTGCAGCTGCAGCTCGCGGTCACGTTTTGGGGCACGGCGCTAAGCAAGATGACCGCCGGCGGCAATTGGCTGACCGGCAATCCCTACTATGCCCTCATGCACTATCCCTCCATCGGGGTTGTGCGCGACTTCCCTGGCCGGGCCTGGCTCGCCCAGCACCCGATGGCGTGCTACTACCTGGGGATCGCCCTGATCGTTTTCGAACTCGTGATTCCCTTCCTGTGGTTCGGGCGGCGCACCCGAACCATCGGCATCACGCTCGGAATCGCCTTCCAGGTAATGCTCTGGGCCACGCTGCACGTGCCCACGATTTTCCTGTTTCTCTTTCCCTCGCTGATGCTGCTGTTTGCCGCACCTGAGCTCTTGGTGAGATGGATTGACCGGCAGCGCGAAGCGCAAGGCGAGCGCGGAAGGGCCTTCTTACTCTATGACGGGCAGTGCGGGTTTTGCCTGGAGAGCGTGAAGCGCCTGCGGGTGATGGATCTCTTGAGCTGGCTCGATCCGCTGGATTTTCACCGCCAGCCGGATCTGCCGCGGCTGCATGCGCTGCTCACGCCAGAACGCTGCCGCAGTGAGATGGTGCTGATTGAGCCCAATGGCCAGTTAGCCGGAGGCTTTGACGCCTTTGCGCGCCTGACGCAGCGGCTGCCGATGCTGATGCCGCTGTTTCCCTTCGCGCACTTACCCGGCGCGCGCGCCCTCGGCGCGCGCGTCTATCGCTGGATCGCCGCGCACCGCAATTTACTGCACCGCGACGTGGTGTGCGCCAGCAATCAGTGCGGTTTGCCGCACACTCTTCCCCCGAGCCAGAACTAGGGCTGGCTGGCCTCCAACTTCACCGCATCCACATACGCCTGCCCGCTGCCCTTGGTGGTGTAGAGGCGCACCCGGGCCCTAGCGGCTTTTGCAGGAGCGGTCAGGGCGCAGGACTTTGGCACCCAGCCGGAAGCCAGACCGGTCAGCGTACAGGGACTGGTGCTGAGGAAGGCATTGCCGCTGGTATACCACTTCAGCTCCATCCCCAGCTGGCCCGTAGGCATGCTTTGGGTATTCATCCGGGCGCTGAGC
>JAGVGS010000078.1 GCA_020057015.1 Candidatus Omnitrophota bacterium
CGCATCAGGGCGCTGCCGCGGCGCGTGCGTTTGAGTTCGAGATTGAACCGGATGGCGGAGGGCAACAGCCGCAGCGCCTGCGAGAGCAGCAGCACGCGCTCGCCTGCAAACCGCGCATGAAACCAGCGCCCTGCATCGAGCCGGCGCAGGACCCGGTAGGGCGTCTGCGCCACGCGGCCTTGGCCGTCCGTGGTGCGCGCAAGCGTGTCATCGTGGAACAGCACGAGCCGGCCATCCTGTGTCAGTTGCACGTCGACTTCAATCATCCGGGCCCCTGCGCGGCGTGCTGCCCGCAAGGCCGCCGTGGTGCTCTCGGGTGCCACCGCAGAGGCACCTCGGTGTGCGATGATTAGCATGATACCCTACCGGCCAGGTGCTGGTCAAAAAACCGCGCCACCCGGTCGCAGTACTCCTGCGGGAAATGGGCAAACATCCCGACGTGCCCGACGTTCGGCGCCAGCCAGCGCTGCTTTGGGCCGGCCCAGCGCTCAAAGAGGCGCAGCGCCCAGGCCGCCTCGACCCGGCGGTCAGCCTCTCCTTGGATGGCCAGCAGCGGCTGCTGCAACTGGGGGGCGATGCGGATAGGGTCGAGCTGGTGCAAGGCCCTGCCTAAGCCCACCGACACGCCCCACCAGGTCAGCCACACCCAAGGAAACACAGGTACGCGATACAGCCGTTGCATGGAGCGCGCCAGCACCGGAAAGAAGGTGTCATACGTGGAATCCAGGACTACCGCCCGGACTTCCTGGGAGGCGAGGGCCACGTGGCACATGACCATGCCGCCCATCGACCAGCCCAACAGTCCCACCGGCAAGCGGCCCGTCGCACCCTGCCCGGCCCAGATGATCAATTGGCCGATGTCGCGCGCTTCCTTCAGCCCAAAGGTGTAGGGTCCAGGACGCGCGCCGTGGCCGCGCAGCTCGACCAGCCAGACCTCATACCCGCGCGTCTGCAGCCCATCGGCCACGCCGAGCACTTGAAACCGATCCGCCCAGTACCCATGGCACACGATAAGCCGGCCCCGAGGCGCTTGATGGGGCAAGCACCAGGCCTCGAACGGGGCGCCATCGGGGGCTTGCAGTTGATGGCTGGTGTAGGTAGGCGAGCGGCTGCGGCGATGGAAGATGCGCTGCGGGGGGTGCAGCAGCCGGTAGGCGGAGGCGCCCATCCAGCTGCCGATCAACAGCAGGAAACTGCCGAAGACCCACCAAAACAAGGAGTTCAAGAGGCCGACAGGCGCTGGCGGACGAACTGCTGAATTGTCGCTCGCTGGCGCTCCGAGAGGTCTGAAAAGAAAATGGCGAGGTGATAGCCGGTGGTGACCGCATTGGCAATGAGCGGCTCCACCCGCACCACGACGCCGGTGCACTGGATGCGGGCACTCTTGCCCCCTTGGGGCAAGGTGAAGTCGAGGGCCAATTTGGTCATCGGGGCGATCAGCTGTTTGCTGAAGCAGTACACGCCCGAGGCGCTGAGGTTTCGGCTTTCTGCCTCCACGGCGGCCTGTGGGCCTTGAAGGGCCAGCGTGACTCGCTCGGTGATCCGCGGTGCGACGCGCCGCTCTTTCGTCATCCCGGTGGCCATTGTAGTGGACGTCCTCCTAACAGATGTACATGCAGATGCCAGACCGACTGCCCGGCATTGGGGCCGCAGTTGATGACGAGCCGGTAGCCTTCCGGCAGCAGGCGGTGGTGTTGCGCCAGGCGATTGGCCAGCTGTACGATGCGCCCCCACAGCGACGCGTGCTGTTCGGTCGTGTCCGCCAGGGTCGGAATGTGTTCGGTGGGCATGATCAGCAGATGCGTCGGCGCCTGCGGGTTGTTGTCCTTAATGGCGAGCAACCCCTCGGTCTCTCCAACGATCTCTGCCGGCACCTGCCGGGTAATGATGCGGCAGAACAAGCACGCCGCCTGGCTCATGCGGTCTTGGCGGCTTCCTTCCCAGCTTCGGCGAGCTTGGCCTGTTCAGTCTCAAAGCAGCGCCGCTTGCAGAAGTACTTGCCGTTGCGGTAGTACCAGGATTTGCGAGTCAGGCGCTTGCTGCAGGATGTACAGGCCGCGGCCCGGGTATCGATTCCCATGTGTCCTCACCTTTTCTGCTGCTACAATAGCTTTCCGACGCTGAGCCGAATGGCAATTATCATAACACACAGGAGAGACCCTGTCATGCCTGATCCCTTTTGGGACCTCGTCACGATGGCGCGCCGCCTGCAAGCGCCTGGTGGCTGCGCCTGGGATCGCCGCCAGACGCTGCAGTCGCTGCTGCCCTGTCTCATTGAGGAGGCCTGGGAGACGTTCGAGGTGGTCAAGAGCCGCCGGCTTCGCGACCTGGAAGAAGAGCTGGGCGATGTGCTGTATACCGTGCTGTTTCTGGCCCTGATCGCCGAGCGCCAGGGCGTGCTGCGTTTGCGGCCTCTGTTGCGGCGCGTGCAGCGGAAGATGGTGCGCCGCCACCCGCATGTGTTCGGCGCGCATGCCGGCGGCACGGCGGCTGAGGCGTATCAGAGCTGGCAGACCAGCAAGCGGCGCGAGGGGAGCAAAGCACACTCCCCCTCCCGGCAGCTGGAAGCCACGCTCGTGGGGCTCTGGGAATGGCTGCACGCGCACCCCAAGGCCTGGGAGCAGCCCTTACGGCTCGTGCGCCGGCGCGGGTGGGTTAACGCAGGTAATACGCCAGCCAGTGGCACGCCACGGCCAACGAGAGGCCGATCGCGACGCCCAGGATGACGTTGGCAGATCGTGGATCCAGGAAGGAGAACACCGCTGCTCCGTGGTGAACGCTCGACGACAAGAGCCGATATTATAGCGCGTTACCGACGGAGAATCAATCCGAGGCGAGCAAAGGTAGTGGGTCCATTTGACGGGTCCTGCCGCGCCGCCACCCCACGTCCGTCCTCGGGCTGCGACTATCGCGCACCCTCTGCGGGCGGTCGTGGGAGCCCTGGCGGCGCGTCACCCGTCAAATGGACACAGTATTCTTGCCTGGGTATTGTCCTAATATGGGCGGGTGTGACGCTGGACGGGGCCGCCCCGCCCCGAGACGGCAGGGGGATGGGGGGCAAAACTATAGGTTGGATGATGAAACCCCCGCCGCAAGGGGTGGGGCTGTCCAGCGGCAGGACCCGCCAGGATAGGACACCACCCTGGCAAAAAAACAGGGCTGCCAGGCAGATGCCTGGCAGCCCCAGCCGTTTCTCAGCCTTGTGCTGCTTACTTTACGAGGCCTACGACCTTAAGCCCCATCACCACCGCCAAGATACTGAGAATTCCCTTGTACGCGTCCACGGGGAAGTAGAGCCCTATGAGCAGCCCCAAGACCACCCCAGTGAGGACGTGGACGTCAAAGAGCTTGTCAAGTTTCATCTCTGTATCACCTCCTTCGTCTAGACATCCGTCTAGATCTCTAGCCCAACCATACCATATCTTGGGAAGAGATGACAAGAGCGCCGATGTTAGTTATTGTTGCAGAAGGAGTTAATACGAGGCTTGAATCGGGTGCTTTTCGGAGGAATCAGCCCGTGCTTGCAAACGCTCAATACAGGCAGACAAACGTCGCTTATTAATTGGCGAGAGGCCCTGGAAGATCAGGCCGACTTCGAACTGATCGCTCTTCGGGAGGGTGCGGAACCAGACGCTACGCCCGCGCACAGCCAGCGGTTCTTGCCCCTTGGCTACCGTCAACTCGATATCGACTACCGTGGAGACCGGCAGCACATCAGGGCTGAGGCAGCGCACGCCGCCCAGGGAGAGATCTTTCGTGAGAGTCTCGATGAGAACCGGAGCCCCTGGCCGCTGTACGCGAACGGGCCAGTAAATTGCGACGCGTGGGAACGCGCGCTGCTCCGGATACATAAAAACAAGCTACCCCTTTACCCTTCCCCTGTCAAGTGCTAGAATGCCTGAACTGCATGTATCTGGACTATCTTGGTCTGCGTGAAAAGCCCTTCTCTATTACCGCTGACCCTACGTTCCTCTACCTCTCCAAGAAGCACCGCGAAGCGCTCTCGCACATGGTCTACGGGATCCGCCAGCGCGTGGGGTTCATCGAAATCACCGGTGAGATCGGCACCGGCAAGACCACGCTATGCAAAGCGCTGCTGCGGCATCTCGATCCCACCACGAAGACCGCGCTGATTCTTCAGCCGGATCTGTCAGAGCTGCAGCTGCTGCAGTCGATCGTGCAGGATTTCGGCATGAACCCGATGGACAACAGCGGGCGCTTGGGCGTCTTCAACCAGCTCAACAAGTTCCTCCTGGAAGAGGCGGGCCAGGGCCACAACATCGTGCTGGTCATCGATGAGGCGCAAAACCTGAGCCTGCGGGTGCTCGAGCAGGTCCGCATGCTCTCGAACCTGGAGACCGATAAGGACAAGCTCATCCAGATCATCCTCGTCGGCCAGCCGCAGCTGCGCGAGAAGCTCGCACGGCCGGAGCTGGAGCAGTTGCGCCAGCGCATCGCCGTGCGCTATCACATCACCGCGCTCGACGTGGAGGAAGTGCAGACCTACATCGACCACCGCATGCGGGTGGCCGGATCCAATGGCAGCTTGGTCTGGGACGCTGAGGGGATGGAAGAGGTGTTCCGCTGCTCGAAGGGCATCCCCAGGCTGATCAACTTGATTTGCGATCGCAGCCTGCTGGCCTGCTATGTGTACCAGGTCAAGCGCGTCAGCGGCGAGATCGTGCAGCGCAGTTTTCAAGAGCTCTCCGGACACGTACTCTAAGGAGACCCACGCATGAGCCTGATTGAAGACGCCTTGCGCCGCGTGCAAGACCCGGTGGTGAGCGCCGGGTCGCAGCTGCCGGCCCCGCCCCCCGGCCCAGCC
>JAGVGS010000187.1 GCA_020057015.1 Candidatus Omnitrophota bacterium
ATCGGCCAGCGCCAGCGCGCAATAGTAGCGCGCTCCCCGGCGGCCGGCCGGCACGCCCTGCATCAAGCGCAAGAGCTTACGGTTATTCGCCGCGTCATCGCCGTGGCGGCCGGCAAACCGCGCGGAGCGAATGCCCGGTGCCCCATGCAGGAGAGCCACCTCAAGGCCTGAGTCATCGGCCAGCGCCCAGCCGCCTGTCGCTTTGGCGATAGCGCGCGCTTTCTGGATGGCGTTGGCTTCAAAGGTGCGCCCGGTTTCTCGGGGGGGCTTCACGTGCGGATAGTCGGCGAGGGAGTGCCACACCACCCCGGGCACGCGCAGCAACCGGGTCAGCTCCTGGAATTTGTGGCGGTTGCCGGTGGCAATGATGATGTGCACCATGCCGGCGCGAGAGGCGAAACTACAGCTGACCCAGCGAGGCGGCCCCCAGCGTGCGGCGCTGCAGCGCCACCAACTGACGGATACCGCCGCGGGCCAAGGTGAGCAGCTGCGCAAGCTCCGCGGCGCTGAAGGGGGTGCGCTCGGCCGTGCCCTGCACCTCCACAAAGCCGCCGCGGCCGGTCATGACGATGTTCATGTCCACCCCGGCCGAAGAGTCTTCCTTGTAGTTCACGTCGAGCATCGGGCGGCCGCCGGCCATCGCGACACTCACCGCGGCCACGAAATCCTTCAGCGGCAGCGCCGTGAGCAGCCCCTGCTTGCGCAGATGGCGCAGCGCTTCCACTAGCGCCACAAAGCCGCCGGTGATGCTCGCACAACGGGTACCCCCATCGGCCTGGATCACGTCGCAGTCGATAATGATGCTGCGCTCGCCGAGCTTGGCTAAGTCCACCACCGTGCGCAGGCTGCGGCCGATGAGGCGCTGGATCTCTTGCGTGCGGCCCCCGAGCTTGCCGCGGTTGGCCTCGCGCTCAATGCGCTGCGCGCTCGAGCGCGGCAGCATGCCGTACTCGCCGGTCACCCAGCCTGTGCCGCTGTTGCGCAGAAACGGCGGCACTTTTTCCTCCACGGTGGCGGTGCAGATCACTTTGGTGTCACCCCACTCCACCAGGCAGGAGGCTTCGGCAAAGGCCATCACCCCGCGGGTAAGGCGCACCGGACGCAACTGGTTGGGGCGGCGCCCATCGGCGCGCGGGGCGGCCATCAGTGGGTCTGCCCGTTGACGCGCTCCACCGGGCCCAACACGCGCCCGAGAAATTGCGAGCCGATACGGTTAAATTGCGTCGGCTCGTCGGTGACAAAAAAGCGGTACCGGGGGTGGAGCCGCTCGTGCGCCAGGGCCTCGATGCCGGTGAGCAGGCCGCGTACTTCGGCGGCGGTTTGCTGGGCCGAATCCACCAGGGCCACTCCAGGCCCCAGCACCTGGCGGATAGTCTCGGCCAAGAGCGGGTAATGCGTGCAGCCGAGAATAAGCGTATCGATGCGCTGCTTCTTGAGGGGCGCTAAGTATTTCTCGGCAATCTCGCGGGAGATCGCACCATGGAGCCAGCCTTCTTCCACCAGCGGCACAAACAACGGGCAGCTTTGCGAAAAGACTTTGATGCGGGGGTCGATGCGGTGGATCGCCGTTTCATACGCCTGGCTGTTGATGGTGGCATTGGTGCCGATGACGCCCACGCGCCGGCTGCGCGTCTGCCGCACCGCGGCCAGCGCCCCAGGGCGGATCACGCCGACAATGGGCACCTTGAAGTATTTGCGCAGCGTGGGCAGCGCCCACGAGGAAGCGGTGTTGCACGCGATGACGATGCACTTGACCCCATGGCGCAGCAGAAACTCCACATTTTCGAGCGAGAATTTCACGATGGTGGTCTTGGATTTCGTGCCGTAGGGCACCCGGGCAGTATCGCCGAAATACACAATCGATTCGCCGGGCAGCTCTTCGGCCAGGGCTTTGACGACGGTGAGGCCGCCGATGCCGGAGTCAAATACGCCAATGGGCTGTCGCGCCGTGTTCATGGTGTGCTCCTAGGATAGCAGAAGTTGAGAGGCGAGAGAACGCGTGGTTTAGTGATGCCGCTGCGCATAGGCCACTACGCCATTCGCGATGGCTTCAGCCGCGCGCTGGCGGTACGCTGGGGTATTCAGCACCTGCGCCTCCTGCGCATGGCTCAAGAAGCCCCCCTCCACCAAAATCGCAGGCATCCACGCCTCGCGCAGCACCACAAACCGCGCAGGCTTGACCCCTAAACAGGGGGCTGGCAGCGCCTCGCGCAGCGCGTGGCAGACCTCGGTGCCCAGCTGCCGCGATTGCGAGCGCGTGCTGCCCAGCACGAGGTCCCACAACAACTGCTTGATCTGGGTGCTGGGCATCGCCACTTCCTCGGCGCGCACCTCCGGCGGCCAGTCGGCATCGGCGGCCACCACCGAGACGCGGGGATAGTACACCTCCACCCCGCGGATCGCTGGGTCGCGATGGGCATTGAGATGAACGCTCACGAACAAATCAGCGCCCAGGCGATTGGCGAGGGCGATACGCTCGCTGAGCTCGATAAACCGGTCTTCCTGCCGCGTGAGGGTGACGGTGAGCCCGCGGCGCTGCAGCGCCTCGCCCAGCCGGAGGGCAATATCGAGCGCGAGGACTTTTTCCTGCAGGCCGAAGTGAGAAGCACCCGGGTCATGGCCGCCGTGGCCGGCATCCACGACCACGTGCTGCAGGGGTGAGCCGGCAGGGATCATCGCCACGCCGTCCGGGCTTAATCCTGCGGGAGCCGGCGGCCGCGGGGCCTTGCCGGCTGCGCAACTACTGACCGCCAGCAGGCACAACAACACAGGGACAGGCACCATTAATTTTCCGTTCCACAAGCGAGAATTAATAGTGGCTGTCCCTGTTTTCCATTTGGTGGA
>JAGVGS010000055.1 GCA_020057015.1 Candidatus Omnitrophota bacterium
AGGTAGCGGGTCATGGGCATCTGCAAGATCCACGGGTGGTCTGCCGCCTGCTGGCTGATGGCCCGCACACAGAGGCGCATCCCGCAATCCGCGGCCGCGATGCGCAGCACTTCCTCGGTGAGGCCCAGCAAGTGGTAGGTGCAGATGCTGAGCACGAGTGTGCCTTCGGGAGCCAGCAGCTGTAGCGCTTGCGTGACCAGTTTATGCAGGGCATGGCGGGCCTTGGAGACCTCGGTCTTGCTCTTCGCCAGCGCCGGCGGATCGAGCAGCACCCAGTCAAACCGCGCCGAGCTGTTGGCCTTGGCCTCCAGCCAGTAATAAGCATCGCCGGTCACGAATTCCATGCGCTCCTGCACGCCGTTGAGCGCCGCGTTCTCGCGGGCCAGGGCCACGGCCGCTTCCTGCTGCTCGACACAAACCACCGAGGCTCCCTGTCGCGCGGCCGCGATGCCGAAGGCCCCGGTATAGGCGCAGATATCGGCCACGCGCTGGCCAGGCTGGATAAGGCTGCGTACTAACCGGCGCGTGTCCCGCTGATCGAGGTAGAAGCCGGTCTTGTTGCCCTGGTGGAGGTTGACGCCAAAGCGCAGGTCGTCTTCGAAGATCTCCACCCGCTCAGGCACCGATCCCGCCAGGAGGCCGCTCGTGGGCTGCAAGCCCTCGGCTGCGCGAAACTCCTTGTCGCTGCGCTCGAAGATGCCCTGGGGCTTGAGCAGGGCGTGCAGCTGTTTCACGAAGAGGGCCTTCAGTTGATCGGTGGCAGCGATGCGGCTTTGCAGCACGAGGACGTCGCCATATTGATCGACAATGAGGCCGGGCAGCCCATCCGCTTCGCTGTAGACCAGACGCTTGGCATTGGTGCCGACCACGGTGCGGCGGCGCGCGATGGCCAGCGAGAGCCGGTGCTTGAAGAGCGCCGGGGTGGGAGGCTGGGCCTTGTCCCAGCTGATGAGGCGCACCGCGACGTGCGAGGTGGGGCTGTAGAAGCCGTAGCCGAGAAACGTGCCGTCGGCATCGATGAGCTCTACGGTTTCGCCGGCGGGCACGTCTGTGGGCGGTGCGATGAGCTCATCGCGGAAGACCCAGGCATCCCAGTGCCGCACGCGCCGGGCCGCCGATGCCGCCAGGGTCACTTGTGGATGTGCCATGCTTGCTATTGTACTATAGAGTGACACCCGAGATGACCACGCCGCCGATTTACCTGAAACAGCTGGAATTAGGGCCGATGCAGAATTTCATCTATCTCATCGGCGATCCCGAGACCCGCGAAGCCGCGGTGGTGGACCCGGGCTGGGAAGTGCCGCAGATTTTGGAGGCCGCGGCCCACGATGGGTACCGCCTCACGAAGGCGTTCGTCACCCACCACCACTTTGATCATACCCAAGGCCTGCCGGACCTGCTGAAGGCCGTCGATTTGCCGATTTACGTCCACCAACACGATGCGCCGCACCTCGGGATCCCCAGTTCACACGCCAAGCTGCTCTGCGGCGGTGAGGCCATCAAGATCGGCAACCGGGAAGTCACCATGATTCACACCCCAGGCCATACGCCCGGCTCGCAGTGTCTACTCGTGGAGGGCCGGCTGCTCTCAGGCGACACGCTGTTTATCGGCGCCTGTGGGCGCAGCGACCTGCCTGGGGGCGACCCGAAGCAGCTGTACGACACGCTTTCTCGCCGGCTGCGGCCGCTGGATGACCGCACGGTGCTTTGTCCCGGCCACAACTACGGCTCGGTGCCCACGACCCCGCTCGGGGAAGAGAAGCGCACGAACCCGTATCTCGCCAGCCCGACGCTCCATGAGTTCCTGCAGTTGGTCGGCTATGCCTGAGGCGGGCATCGTTGACAGCGTCGGAGGCCTTTGGTAGACTGCCTCCCTCACGCATCCCCCATGTCCCGCCGCGGGCTGATTATCCTCTATACCGGCAACGGCAAAGGCAAGACCACCGCTGCCTTGGGGATGGCGTTTCGTGCCCTGGGGCATGGCTGGCGGGTGCTGGTGATCCAGTTCTTTAAAGGCGACTGGCCGGTGGTCTTCGGCGAATGCGAGATGAGTAAGCGCTTGCAGCCGCAGTTCGAGCTGCTGCAGCTGGGCAAGGGCTTCGTGGGCTACATGGGCGACAAAAAGCCGCGCGAGGAGCATGTCGCCGCCGCCCGCGAAGCGCTGCAGATCGCGCGCGAGCGCATCAGCTCCGGCGCCTATGACTTGATCATTCTCGATGAGCTGCTTTACGCGATCGATTACGCCGGCGTGCAGCTCGTGCCGCTCGAAGAGGTGCTGGCCCTGCTGGCGGCCAAGCCGCCGGCGCTGCACCTGGTGCTGACGGGGCGCAACGCGCCCCAAGCGCTCATCGATCGGGCCGACCTGGTGACAGACATGACCGAAGTGAAGCACCCTTGGCAGCAGCAGATTCCTGCGCAAGCGGGAATTGATTATTAGCGAGGAGCGATGCGGGCGCTGCGCCACCTCACGCCGGCCGGCCTGCTCATCTTAGCCGGTGCTTGGATGCTCTCCGATGGCGTGCATTTCCTGATGTACTCGTTTGACCCGCAGACCGGGCGAGAAGCGGCCTGTTACACGCAGCTGGAGTTGTGGGTCGGGGCGATACGCCCCGGCTGGCTGCGCATGATCGAATTGATGGGGGCCGTGACGCTCATCCCGCTGGGCATGCTGAAGCTCTTCGAATTTTTCCGCGCCCGGAGGCAAGATGCACGACGGTATCAATAAGCCATGAGACGCGCCTTGAAGCGACCCAGCCGCGTGCTGCTTGAGGGCAATGACCGCGCCCCGGCGCGCGCAATGCTCAAGGCCGTGGGACTCACCGATGCTGACCTGCGGCGCCCGCTCATTGCGGTGGCGAATACGTGGATCGAGGTGATGCCGTGCAACGTGCACCTGCGGCGGCTGGCCGAGCACGTGAAGGCAGGCATCCGGGCCGCCGGCGGCACGCCGATCGAGTTCAACACGATCGCGGTCTCCGATGGCATCGCGATGGGCACCGAGGGGATGAAGGCCTCGCTGATCAGCCGCGAAGTGGTGGCCGACTCGATCGAGCTCGTGGTGCGCGGCCATCTCTTTGACGGCGTGGTCGCCCTCTCGGGCTGCGACAAGACCATCCCCGGCACCGTGATGGCGCTGCTGCGCCTGAATCTCCCCAGCCTCATGCTCTACGGCGGCTCCATCGCGCCGGGCCGTTATAAGGGCCGCGACGTGACCATTCAGGATGTCTTCGAGGCGGTGGGCTCGTGCGCCGCCGGCCGCATGAGCGCGCGCGAGCTGCACGCGCTGGAGGACAAGGCCTGCCCCGGCCCAGGGGCGTGCGGCGGCCAGTTCACGGCCAATACGATGGCGATGGCCATCGAGGTCCTGGGCCTCTCGCCGATGGGCAGTGCCAGCGTGCCGGCGATGGATCCGCACAAGAACGCCGTGGCCCGGCAGGCGGGCCGCTTGGTGATGGATCTCTTGCGCCGCGATGTGCGGCCGCGCCAGATCGTGACGCGCGCGGCGCTGGAGAACGCGATCGCCGCAGTAGCGGCGACGGGCGGCTCCACCAACAGCGTGCTGCATCTGTTGGCGATTGCGCGCGAAGCCGGGGTGCCGCTGGCCATTGACGACTTTGATCGCATCAGCCGCCGCACGCCGCTGCTGGCAGATCTCAAACCGTGGGGACGCTATGTCGCCACCGACTTGTATCGCGCCGGCGGCGTGGCGCTGGTGGCGCGCCGGCTATTGGAAGCGAAACGGCTGCACCCGCACGCCCTGACGGTGACCGGGCGCACCATCGGTCAAGAGGTGCGACGCGCCAAAGAAGCGCGCGGGCAGCAGGTGGTCGCGACCGTGGCGCGGCCGCTGCAGCCCACCGGCGGGTTGGTGATCCTGCATGGCAACCTCGCCCCGGAAGGCTGCGTTGTCAAAATTACCGGCCACGAGCCGGCACGGCTCGAGGGACCGGCGCGCGTGTTTGATTCTGAAGAAGCGGCGTTTGC
>JAGVGS010000039.1 GCA_020057015.1 Candidatus Omnitrophota bacterium
GATGCGTTCCTCGACATCGACGGGCTTCAAGATGATGACGCCATTAAGGTAGGTGACATCGAGGTAGTCGCGCCCAGCCTGCAGGTGAACGCGTTTCATGACCTCTTTGGGAATGGTGAGCTGATTGCCGCGAGTGAGTTTTGCGAGCATGGTCCGCCTCCTGTTGAATTAAGTGTACCACGCAGCACAGAAAACGTCAAAAACAGTTTTCCTTTTTAAGTGAAAACATGGGGCTCCAATAACGATGCAGTCAACAAGTGATACACAGCTTCTTGAGATCAGCCTAGGCCCGCAGCATCCCTCGACGCACGGCGTTTTCCGCATGAACGCGGTGCTCGACGGAGAGACCATCGTGAAGCTCAAGCCGGTCATGGGCTACCTGCACCGCAACCACGAGCAGATCGGCGAGCACACCAGCTACATTGGCAGCTTTCCGTTTACCGACCGGCTCGACTATTTCTGCGCCATGTCCAACAACCTCGGGCTGGCCCTGGCGATCGAGAAGCTGGGCAACATCCCGGTGGCGGAGCGCGGCGAGTACCTGCGCATCATCATGGTCGAGCTGACGCGCGTGCTCAACCACACCGCGGTGACCGGGTTTCTGCTGAATGACATGGGGGCCTTCGGCACGCCGCTGCTCTACGCCTTCCGCGAGCGCGAGAAGATCCTGGATCTGTTCGAGGCGGCCTCGGGCTCGCGCATGATGTGCAACTACATCCGCCCCGGGGGCGTGCGCATCGATGTGCCGGAGGGCTGGTTGCAGCAAGCGCGTGCCCTGGTGGCCGGCTACCCGCAGTTTCTGGATGAATTTGAGCGGCTGCTGACCAAGAATGAAATCATCCGCCAGCGCACGCAGCAAGTGGGCATCCTGCCCAAGGCGCTCGCGGTGAATGCCAGCATCACCGGGCCGCTGCTGCGCGCCACGGGGGTCAATTACGATGTGCGCAAGGTCGATGGCTACTCGATCTACCCGCGCTTTAGCTATAAGGTGCCGCTGGGCAGCGTGGGTGATGTGTACGACCGCTATTACGTGCGGATTCTGGAGATGCGCGAGAGCTTGAAGATCCTGCAGCAAGCGCTTCGGGACATCCCGGCAGGCCCGGCGGTCAGCCCCAAGGGACAGGCGATGGTGAAGGCGCCGCGCACGTTTCGCCCGCCCAAGGGAGAGGTCTACAGCCGCATCGAAGCGCCCAAGGGCGAGCTGGGATTTTTCCTCACCAGCGACGGCACGCCGCAGCCCTACCGCTACCACATCCGCGCCCCCAGCTTCATCAACCTCACGGTGCTGGAAGACATGTGCCTGGGGTATAAAGTCGCCGATGCGATCATCATCCTCGGCTCGATCGACATCGTGCTGGGCGAGGTGGACCGCTGATGGCGCTCATCGGCAGCGGGGTGCTGCAAGGCCTCGGCGTGACGCTGCGGACGTTCATCGAGACCTACCCGTGGGGCAAAGCCCTCCTGGGGGTGCTGCGCATTCGGACAGGGCAGGGGCTGGTGACGATCGAGTACCCCGATGTGAGGCAGCAGCATCACGAGCGCCAGCGCATTTTCCCATTTCTGGTCTATGATGGCGCGCCGGATAACCTGCGCTGCGTCTCGTGCAAAATCTGCGAGCAGGAATGCCCGCCGCAGTGCATCCATATCAACGGCCCGGCGAAGGACGAGCAAGGCCGGCCTGCCAAGGTCCATGGCCGCACGTACCCGGTGACGTTCGACATCAATGTGGCCATTTGCATGTCGTGCCGCATCTGCGTGGATGTCTGCCCCTTTGACGCCATTGAAATGGACAATGAATTCGAGCTCTCCACCGAGGAGCGCTTTGGCCGGCTCGTCTTCAACAAGGCGCGGCTGCTGAAGTCGAACGAGTACTTTCAGCAGATCAAGCCCACGGAAGCCGCGGAGGTGGACGCGCGCCTGGCTGCCAAGGCTAAGCCTTCCCCGAAGCCCGCAGCCCCGGCACCTGCTGCCGGCCCGACCGCTGCCCCCGCCGCATGAGCTCTCTCGACCAGGTGTTTGTCAGCGCCCAAACCGCCCTGTTTCAGCTGCTGCCCGAGGCGCTGCGCCCTTGGGCCGGCATCGCGGTGCGCATCGGGGTGATCGCGGCCTTGGCCCCGGCGGTGATGATGTATCTCACGCTCTTTGAGCGCAAAGTCATCGCCCGCATGCAGAATCGCTTCGGCCCCACGCGGGTGGGGGTCTATGGCTTGATGCAGCCGCTCTCCGATGGGCTCAAGATGCTGATCAAGGAAGACATCGTGCCGCGCCACGCCGATCGGTTGCTGCACATGCTCGCCCCGGTCACGGCGGTAGCTCCGGTGATCCTGCTCTTCGCGGTGCTGCCTATCGGGCGCAACATGGTCGCCGCCGATCTCAACGTGGGGCTGCTCTACATCTTTGCGGTAGCCTCGGTGGGCTCCTTTGCCATTTTCACCGGCGGCTGGGCCTCGCGCAGCAAATTCTCGACGCTGGGCGCCATGCGCGCGGTGGCTCAGCTCATCTCCTACGAGGTGCCCGGCGCGCTGTCGGTGGTGGCTCTCATCATGGTCACCGGCACGCTTTCGATGGTGAGCATCGTGGACGCGCAAGCCGCGCGATGGTTCCTGTTCACTCCTTGGGGTTTCGTGGCCGGCGTGATGTTTTTTCTCTGCGGGGTCGCCGAATGCAACCGCACCCCTTTCGACATGCCGGAGGCCGAATCAGAGCTTACGGCGGGTTTTCACACCGAATACAGCGGCATGAAGTTCGCGCTGTGGTATCTTGCTGAGTTCTTGGAGGCGTTCCTCGTGTGCGGCTTCACAGTGACGCTGTTTCTGGGGGGCTGGCAGGGCCCGGCCGTCCCGTTCTGGCTACTGGCCACGCTGCTGGCGGTCATCGTGGGCATGGCGCAAAAGCTGCCGCTGCCGGTGCGCGCCGTCGGCGTGCTGGTCCTGGCCGCGGCCGGGTTGTTATGGCGCGCCGATCCCATTCCCTCGTGGCTGTGGTTTACGGCCAAGACGTATGCGTTGTTTTTCGTGCTGGTGTGGTTCCGCGGCACGTTCCCGCGGCTGCGCGCCGATCAGCTCATGGGGCTGGCCTGGAAGTTCTTCCTGCCGATGGCCCTGCTCAACATCTTCGCAGCCGGTGTGTGGGTTTCCTATCCGTTTCCGATGGGCACGATCGCCAGCGTCTTGTTGCTGGCCGCCGGCGCCTGGGGCTTGGTGCGCATCAACCAGCCGGCTTCGTCACATGCCCCGCGTACGTACGTGCTCGCCGACTAGTGAAGTGTCAGGCACTTCAGGTGCCAGACACTCAACGCTGGAGGACGCCATGATGACCCCCCCGTCTCAACCCACCGCTTCGCCCACGGCCGATGCAGTGGAATGGGAGCGCAAGCCTGCCAACATCGATGCTAACCTGCCGGACTACGACGCGGCCTATAAGAGCTTCGACTGGAAGGACGTTGAATGCTTCTTTGACTGGTCGAGCACCGGCAAGGTGAACATCGTCCACGAGGCCATCGATCGCCACACCAAGGGCATGAAGCGCGACAAGATCGCGCTGTATTACACCGACTACGCCGGGCGCGATGAAAAGTACACGTTCGAGGACCTGAAAATTCAGACCAGCCGCTTTGCCGGGGTGCTTAAGCGAGCGGGGGTCAAGAAGGGCGACCGCGTGGGCACGTTCTTGCCGCGCACGCCGGAGCTCTATATCGCGATTCTGGGCATCCACCGCGTGGGGGCCATCCCGGTGCCGCTGTTCGAGGCCTTCATGGAGCAGGCGGTCGAGGACCGCTTGGGCAACAGCGAGGCCAAGGTGTGCGTCACCTCGCCGGCGCTCAAGGGCCGTATCCCCAAGCCGAAGCTGCCGGCGCTCAAGACGCTCATTCTCGTGGGCCAAATCGAAGGACTGGCCGACGATGAGATGAGCTATGAGCTGGAGATGTCCGAGGCGCTGGACTGGGTGGAGCCGGAGTGGCTCACCCTCGATGATGGGCTCATCATTCACTACACTTCCGGCTCGACAGGCAAGTCCAAGGGTGCCTTGCATCGGCAGTATGCGATGGTCGGCCATTACCAGACCGCCAAGTGGGCCCTGGATTTGCGCGAGGAGGATATTTACTGGTGCACGGCCGATCCCGGGTGGGTCACCGGCACGTCCTATGGCATCTACGGGCCCTGGACGCTGGGGGTCACCAGCGTCGTGATCGGCGGCCGCTTTGATCCGGATCGATGGTTCGAGACGATCCAGCGCTACAAGGTGAGCATGTGGTACAGCGCGCCCACTGCCTATCGCATGCTGATGTCGGCCGGCGAGGTGATCCCCAAGAAATACGATCTCGGTAGCTTGCGCCATATCTGCAGCGTGGGCGAGCCGCTCAATCCCGAGGCGCTGAAATGGATCAAGAAAATCACCGGCCATGCCCCGCATGAGACCTGGTGGATGACCGAAACCGGCATGCAGCTCATCTGCAACTACCGCAGCAAGGATTTTCCCATCGGGTGTACCGGCAAGCCGTTTCCCGGCACCTCTGCCACCGTGGTGGATGATCAGGGCAAGGAAGTGCTGCCTGGCACGCTGGGCCATTTGGTGGTCAAACCCGGCTGGCCGGCGATGATGAAGGAGATCTGGAACAACAAGGCCAAATACGACGAGTATTTCCGCATCCCGGGCTGGTACCTGAGCGGGGATACGGCCTACAAGGACGCGCAAGGCTATATCTGGTACCAGGGGCGGGCGGATGATGTGATCAAGACGGCTGGTGAGCGCGTCGGGCCCTTTGAAGTCGAGAGCGCTTTGGTGGCCCACCCGGCCGTGGCCGAGGCGGGCGTCATCGGCAAGCCCGATGCGGTGCGCGGGGCCATCATCAAGGCGTTCATCGCGCTGCGCAAGGGCTATCAGCCCTCGGACCAGCTGAAAAAAGAGATCGCGGATTTCGTGAAGACCCACATGGCGGCCCACGCGGCTCCACGCGAGATTACCTTCGTGGATAAAGTGCCGAAGACGCGCTCGGGGAAGATCATGCGCCGCGTGCTGCGTGCCTGGGATCAGGGATTGCCGGTGGGGGATATCTCGACCATGGAAGACTAATACCGGATCAAATAGACATTTTGTTAATCAGCAAATAATAATTGACAACATGCGCCTCATCGGTTACCATTATTGCCGGGCAAGCAGTGCGCCGTGCTGAGGTTACACCTAGGAGGCCACATGTCCCTGCCTGATCTCCATCTTCGCCGGTCATTGTTTGGGCTCCTTTGGCTCCTCGGGCTGTTCATGTCGCCAGCCCCCCTATGGGCCGCCGACACCACCCCACCCGCCGCCCCCGCGGTGACGGATCAGGGCGCATCGGTTGCCTGGTCTGAACCGTATGCGCTGATCTTCACCATCGCCGGTGCCGATCCTGAATCCAGCGTCGCGTTCTTCGGCTACAACCTGCGGCAGGGGAGTCCCACGGGCCCCGTTCTCAACAGTGCCTTCTCAGTGTACAGCCCCGCCCTGCAGAGTCAGGGATGGGTGCAGCTGTCCATCCCCTCCGACATCGTCGCGGCGGGGTCGACGTATTATCTTGAAGCCCGCGTGCAGAACGGCGCCGGGCTGTGGTCGACCTTCGGCTACTCCGACGGCATCCAGGTCGTCGCCGCGGCGCCGTTTGATTTCGGCCTCACGCACAACCCGCCGGCGAGCGAGGACATCACCCTCCTGCCCGGCCAGAGCGGCACCACGCGCGTCGAGCTCTGGCACCTTAACGGCCGGGAGCCCGTGACCTTCAGCGTGAGCAACCTCCCCGCCGGGGCGGCCGCGAGCATCAGCCCCCAGGTGTGCGCCCCGAACTGCGCGCCGGTCATCACCGTCACGACGGCAGCCAGCACCCCCGTGGGGACGCACACGGTCCGTGTTACCGGCACCGGCGCCGGTGTGACGCGTCAGGTAGATTTTCTCCTGCGCGTGGGGGTACCGCCCCCGCCGTTTGATTTCGGCCTCACGCACAACCCGCCGGCGAGCGAGGACATCACCCTCAACGCCGGGCAGAGCGGCACCACGCGCGTCGAACTCTGGCACCTCAGCGGCCGCGAGCCGGTGACCTTCAGCGTGAGCAACCTCCCCGCCGGGGCGGCCGCGAGCATCAGCCCCCAGGTGTGCGCCCCGAACTGCACGCCGGTTATCACCGTCACGACGGCGGCCAGCACTCCCGTGGGGACGCACACGGTGCGCGTCACCGGCACCGGTGCCGGCGTGACGCGCCAGGTGGACTTTCTCCTGCGCGTGGGGGTGCCGCCCCCGCCGTTTGATTTCGGCCTCACGCACAACCGGCCGCGCACAGACATCCTGCTGACGCCAGGGCAGACCGGGGTGACGGCCGTCGATCTTTGGCATCTTTCAGGCTCTCCGGTCGTGTCATTCAGCGCCAGCGGGTTGCCTGCCGGCGCGATCGCGACCATCAGTCCCAACGCCTGCACCCCCAACTGCTCACCCACGGTTACCGTGTCCACCCAGCCTACGACCCCGAGTGGGGTGTTTACTATTACCGTGACCGGGACCGGAGGCGGCGTGACGCGGCAAACGACCTTGCGCCTGAAAGTGGAAACTACTCCGCCCGGCGCGCCGGGGCGGGCGACCGAGGGCAGCCCGGACCAAGACTTCGATGCCGATGGCGCCTATACGGTGTTCTGGCCGGCGGCCAGCGACCCGGAGTCTGGGATCAGCGCCTACGAGTTGCAGGAGTTTTCCAGTGCCACCAATGCGTTTGCGATTCTTTCCAGCACCCTCACAGGGACGAGCTTTCCCGTGAGCGGTCGTCCCAACGGACAGCTCTTTCGCTACCGCGTTCGGGCCAAGAACGGGCTGGGCGTCTGGGGCGCCTTCTCCCCGGATTCCGACGGGATCACCGTCGATACGACATCCCCCACCGCGCCGGGCCAACCCAGCGAGGGCAGCCCGGATCAAGATCTCGATAAGGATGGGGCCTACACGATCTCTTGGGCCGTGGCGAGCGACACGGGATCCGGGGTGAGTGCTTATGAACTCCAGGAGCGCGTCGGCACCGCCGGCACTTGGCAAACGCTCTCGAGCACGATCACCACCAGCGCGTTTCCAGTGACCGGCCGGCTGGATAACACGACGTACTTCTACCAGGTGCGGGCGAAGAATGGCGCCGGGCTCCTGGGGGCGTACTCGCCGGTCTCTGACGGCATCCGCATTGATGCGCAGGCCCCGCAACTCAGCCTGATCGGCGTGACGGAGATCACCACGACCAGCGCGAAGGTCGCGTGGACCACCAACGAAACCGCGAGTGCGGCCGTCGACTATGGCACGACGACCAGCTATGGGCAGACGGCGACGACCTCGACGCTGGGCACGTCGCACGCGATCACTCTCTCCGGGCTGACGGCAGGGACGCTCTACCATTTCCGTGCGCGCTCAGCCGACGCGGCAGGGAATGCGGCGCAATCGAGCGACCAGACGTTCCAGACCGCGGGCGGCGCGCTGGGCCCAAGCGTGGTGACGACCAGCGGGCGCCAACTGCTGCTGCGCCGGCGTAATCCGGACGGCACCTTGGGTCCGGCGCTGCCGTACACCATCCGCGGTGTGGCCTGGTCGCCGGCGAGCAAGACCACGGCCACCAGCCCGGCGGATGCCAACAATGCTAACGTCCGGCGGCCGGAATTCGGCCGGTGGTATCTGACGGACCTGCCGCTGATGAAGGCCATGAACGTGAACACGATCCGCACGTTCATCGATTTCGGGTTTGATGCCACGCTGGGGCCGGTGGGTCGCCAGATCCTGGATGAGTGCTACCGCAACGGGATTATGGTCGTCATGACGGTGGATGACGCCATCAACAACACGGCGCGCGCGCAGCAGGTGGTGAACTACTACAAGGACCATCCGGCCATCCTGGCCTGGTCGCTGGGCAACGAGTGGAACATCAATGCGTATTATGGCGTGGCGTCCTCCATTGCGGACGCCGCACAGCGCACCCAAAACGCGGCAGCCTTGATCAAGACGCTGGACCCGAACCACCCGGTTGTGTCGAGCTATGGAGAGTTTGACCTCTATTCGTCAACCGGGATGGCTAATCTCAGCACGTTCGTCAACACGACCTGTCCGAGCGTGGATGTGTGGAGTTTCAATCTCTACCGCGGGGACAGCTTCGGGCCGCTCTACATGCAATGGGCTTCGATCAGCACCAAGCCAATGTTCATCGCGGAGTTCGGGGCGGATGCCTTTCACGTTGACGCGCCAGCGAATCCACCAACTGGTGTCCTCAATGAGACGCTGCAGTCCCAGTGGATCCTCAGCCTGTGGAACGATGTGGCCAGGAATCTCTCCGCGAAGGACCCTAACAAGACAGCCCTTGGAGCGACGGTTTTTGAATGGAACGACGAATGGTGGAAAGTCTCTCCATGGGGGCAGCAGGATCAAGGCGGGTGGTTCTCGGAGGGATTCCCGGATGGCATGGGGAATGAGGAGTACTTTGGGATGGTGACGATCGATCGAGTCACTCGTCAGGTCTACGGAGCGCTGAAGACCGCGTTCAATCCAACCTACGTGCCCCCGGCACCTTCGAAGACACCAATTTTTCGAGCCTACTCAACAGGAGCGACCGTGCCGGCGACAAATTGGGCACATGGCATCGCGAAGTTTTATAAGGATAAGGCGCTAACCTACGCCAAATATGGTGGCGCAGGTGGCGGTCGAGGGTTTAATGTGCTGGCGATTCAGCCAACGACCGGTGAGCCGGTCCAACTCCACAAGAATTTCGATACCTGGGTCACGAGGGGCAACTGCGATCCCGCGACAAGTGCGATGGTAGCCCTGACGAACTTTCTCAACAGCCTGCCAAACGGAACGCTGATCCTGATCGCCGTCGGTGATGAGGCTGGTTTGACGCAAAGTCACCTGCAGCCATGCGTGCGTATCCCTGCGACGTGCATTGATCAAGGTATTGCGACGCTGCAGGCGCTGGGCAGCGCCCAAATTCAAAATTACTGCTACTGGGACTCCTGGGCCATGGTGACGGTCAAAGGGGAAGTCGGGACAGACGGGCGACCGAAAGCTCGGCAGGAGCAACTCGGTAAGGCAGTCATTGGAAACGGAGTGGACGCCTCTGTCCAAGCTACGCTGACATTACCCTAGCTTTGTTTGATCCAAGGATAATGGGTGAGCCAAAACCGTTGTGGATCATCGTGGGCATCGGTCTGCTTGCCCTCATTACCCTCGTCAGCTGTGAGCCGGATGGGATCACACCAGATTGGAAGCGTCTCGAATCCCCTATTCCGGCTCCCGACTTTACGCTCCCAAAGTTGGACGGCGGGGCCCTCCATTTCGCCGATCTGCGGGGACGCATGGTCATCATGGAGTTCTGGGCGACCTGGTGCGGCCCCTGCCGGTATTCCATGCCGTCGCTGGAAGTGATCTCTCGGCAGTACCGCGACCGCGGCGTGCAAGTGCTCTTCGTCAATCAGGGAGAGACTGCCGAGCAGGTGCGTCAGTGGGCGGGCAAACGGTTTACCTCGCCGATCCTGCTCGATCAGGACGGTCGCGTGGGCTCGGCCTATGGGGTGACCGGCATTCCTCGATTGCTGATCATCAACCCAGAGGGCCAGATCCTCTACGATCATGCCGGCTACGGTGGCGGCCTTGAGCGCTCCCTAAAGACCATCCTGGAGGAATTACTCGGCAGCTCGGCTTTGGGATACGATGCCTGACCGCCTGCTCATCGCCGACTTGGAAGTCTCCTGCCGCCTGGGCGTCTTCGACTGGGAGCAGGCCAACCCCCAGCCCATCTGGATTGATCTTGAGGTGGGTATCGACGCGGCGAAAGCTGCCAAGCACGACGACGTGAAAGATGCGCTCGACTACGCCCGTCTCGTGTCGCTCGTCCGGACGCTGGCCGAGCAGCACCCGTTTCGCCTGATGGAAACGCTGGCCGAAATCGTGGCCGAGGGGATCCGCAGGGAATTCCATGAGCCGTACGTGCGGGTGCGGGTGAAGAAGCGGGCCTTGCCCGGGGTGGGCTACGCCGCGGTCGAGATCGAGCGGCGGTAAGTCGCGACCGAACTCTCGGTCTCCCACAAGCGCACGGTGGTGACCGGAAAGCCTTCCGCGGCCGCCTGCTTGAAGATCAGCTCGGCGATCGCCTCGGCAGTGGGGTTGTGGTCCATCAGGAAGAAGGGCTCACCGAGCTCGCGCAGCACCGGCACGAGCGTATCCTCCCGGTTTAAGATCATCTGGTGGTCCAGCTCACGGTCGATCCAGGCCTGCAGCACCTTCTTGATCTCACTGAAGTCCCGCACCATGCCCCGCGGATCCAGCCGGTCGCTGGAGAGCTCAATCTCCACCCGCCCGTTGTGCCCATGCAGGTAGCGGCAGGGGCCGTCGTAGTTCAGCAGCCGGTGCCCGTAGCAGAAATGGATCGTCTTGGTGACCGCGTAAGTGCTCATGCGAGGAGCTGACCGCCGTCGACAAACACCGTGCTGCCGGTGATGAAGTCGGTGCCTTCCACCAAAAACACGGCGGTGTTGGCGATATCCTGCGGCGTGCCCCAGCGCTGCAGCGGCACTCGCCGGGCCACCCGCGCACGCCCTGCCGATCCGAAAGCCACCGGCGGCAGCACCGGGCCCGGAGCGATGGCCACCACTTGAATCTTGGGGGCCAGCTCCTTGGCCAGCGCCTTCGTGAGCCCGATCAGGCCGGCCTTCGACACGCAGTAGGGGAGGTAGTCGCGATAAGGCTTCACGCCGGCCCAATCGGCGATGTTGAGGATCTTGCCGCCGCCGCGCATCAGCCGGCTGCCATAGAGGGCGCAGAGAAACGGCCCCTTCAGGTTCGCATCGAGGGCGTGGTCCCAGGCGCGCTCGCTCAAGCGGGCAAACGGCACGCGCTCAAAATTAGCCGCGCAGTTGACCAGCACATCCAGCCGCTTGAAATGCTTGGTGATGTGGGCCATCAGGCCTCGCACGTCCACGGCGCGCGCAAGATCCGCGCGCACCGCCAGCGCCTGGACGCCTCGGCGCTCCAGCGCCTTCACGGCAGCCCGGGCTTCAGTGGCCGCGCGGCGATAGGAGATGACGATATGCGCCCCGCGCGCAGCCATGGCCGAGGCAATGGCCCACCCGACGCGCTTGGCCCCGCCGGTGACAAGGACAACACGATTGTGCAGCTGCATGGGAATGGGGAGAAAAAGGAAAACTAGGACTTCGGGTAGCGCCGCGCGAGGCTCTCGGCCATGGTATTGATGTACTTGGCCAAGTCCTCCAGCGCATCGCCCTGGCGCAGCGTGATGCGCTGCGAGAAGTCACCGTTGCTGATGGCTTCGAGCGTGCGCTTGATGCGGTTGATGGGTCCGACGATGCGGTGGCTCTGGCGGATGCCTAAGAAAAACACGATCGGAATTGCGAGCAGCAGCTCGATCAGGAGGGTGGCGGCAACGGCGATCAGCGAGGAGATCATGGGGACCTGCGTGTTGAGGTCCGGCTGGTACATATTGAACCAGATGAGCGTGGTGGAGAGCAGGGAGCTGACGACCGCCACCGCGAGGACCACCATAAAGACCCGGGTGACGAATCGGATTTGATACGCGCGATCGACCAAATACTGCTTACGGACGTACGGGGTCTCAGGACTCATAACGCAAATACTATAGCATATTTTTTTCCGCGTCAAGGGGGGTTCATTGACTTTTTCTACGCGCTCTGTTAGAACGGGGTGTTCCTATGCCCTCGCCACGCCGGGTGTGTGTGCTTGTCAGTGGCGGGTTGGACAGCTTGGCCTTGTTGCTGCAGCTGCTGCGCGCCGGCCACCGGGTACTGCCCGTGTATGTGCGTTTTGGCCTGCGTTGGGAAGCGGCGGAACGCTACTGGTTGCACCGGCAATTGCGGCAGGTGCGCCAACCTCGGCTGGATGCGCTGCACACCGTGCGGCTGCCGGTGGCCGCGCTGTACGGCGCGCATTGGAGCCTGCAGGGTCGTTACGTGCCCTCCCATCGCAGCCGCGATGCGGCGGTCTACCTGCCAGGACGCAACCTGTTGCTGTTGACGGCCGCAGGTCTGGTGTGCGCGCAGCAGGGCATCGGGACGCTTGCTGTGGGCACGCTGCGCAGCAATCCGTTTGGTGATGCGTCCCCTGGATTTTTTCGCGCGATGGGCCGCTGCTTGACCGCGGCTTTCCAGCACCCCATGCGTGTCATCGCACCACTGAGGACTATGACAAAAGCCCAAGTGCTCGCGGCTATGCCGACGCTGCCCGTGGCACTCACGTTTTCTTGCCTTGCCCCCCGCGGGCGGCGCGCCTGCGGGGGCTGCAACAAGTGCGCCGAGCGCGCGCGCCTGGCCTAAATGGCATCCTGCGGTCACACGTCCCTAGGTAAGAAGTACCTCATGGCCGGCTCCGGCCTAATGCTGCTGGGCTTCGTGGTCCTGCATCTACTGGGCAACCTCACCATTTTCCTGGGGCCCGAGACCCTTAATGCCTATGCGGAAAAACTGCGCCATTTCGGGCTGCTCCTCTGGGTCGCGCGCGTCATCCTGTTGGCGGCGGTCGCGGTGCATATCTGGGCAGCCGTTGTCTTAACCATTGAAAACCGCCGGGCCCGGCCGCAGCCCTACCAGCAGTACGTGCCGGCCGCCACCAATCCGGCCGCCCTCACGATGGGCCTCACCGGCATACTGCTGCTGAGCTACCTCGTCTATCACTTGCTGCACTTCACGTGGGGCGTGGCGCATCCGCAGTTTTTCGGCGCGCAGGATGCGCTGGGCCGGCGCGACGTGTATGCCATGGTGGTGCGCAGCTTTGAGATTCCCTGGGTGGCCCTCCTTTATGTGGTCGGCATGGCGGTGCTGTGTTTCCACCTCAGTCACGGCATGGCCAGCACGTGCCAAACGCTGGGCCTGAGCACCGAGCGCACCCGGCCGCTGTTCGAACGCATCGGGGGCATGATCGCGGGCCTTATCTTTCTCGGCTATAGCGCGATTCCAGTGGCGGTGCTCTTCAGAATGGTCCGGCCATGACGCTGGATCCGAAAGTGCCTGCCGGGCCGCTGGCCGAGAAATGGGACCAGCACCGTTTGGCGCTGAAGCTGGTTAACCCAGCCAATAAGCGCAAGTACCGCGTGATCGTGGTGGGCACGGGGCTGGCGGGTGCTTCGGCCGCCGCGTCGCTGGCCGAGCTGGGCTACCCGGTCGAGGTCTTCTGCTTTCAGGATAGCCCGCGCCGGGCGCACAGCATCGCGGCCCAGGGCGGCATCAACGCGGCCAAGAACTACCCTAACGACGGCGACAGCATCGATCGGCTCTTCTACGACACGATCAAAGGCGGGGACTTTCGCTCGCGCGAAGCCAGCGTCTACCGCTTGGCGCAGGTGAGCAACGCCATCATCGACCAATGCGTGGCGCAGGGGGTGCCCTTCGCGCGCGAGTACAGCGGCTATCTGGCCAATCGCTCCTTCGGCGGGGCCCAGGTCTCGCGCACCTTTTATGCCCGGGGGCAGACCGGGCAGCAGCTGCTATTGGGCGCCTATCAAGCGCTCATGCGTCAGGTGGCCCTCAAGCAAGTGACGCTGCATACCCGCTCGGAAATGCTCGATCTCATCGTGGTCGACGGGGAAGCTAAGGGCATCATCGTGCGCAATTTGCTCACCGGCCAGATGACCGCGCACACGGCCGACGCGGTGGTGCTGGCCACGGGCGGCTACAGCCCGGTGTTTTACCTCTCCACCAATGCCAAGGGCTGTAACGTGACCGCGACCTACCGAGCCTACAAGCAGGGGGCCTTTTTCGCGAACCCTTGCTACACGCAGATTCACCCCACCTGCATTCCAGTCAGCGGCCACTATCAATCGAAGCTCACGCTCATGTCCGAATCGCTGCGCAATGACGGGCGGATCTGGGTGCCCAAGCAGGCGGGCGATGCGCGCGCGCCTCAGGATATTCCGGAGGTGGAGCGCGACTACTACCTCGAGCGCAAGTATCCCAGCTACGGCAACCTGGCCCCACGCGATATCGCCTCGCGCAGCGCGAAGGCCATCTGCGATGCCGGGCAGGGTGTGGGCCCCGGGGGCCAGGGCGTGTACTTGGACTTCCGCGACGCGCTGCAGCGGCTGGGCCGCCCGGTCATCGAGGAGCGCTACGGCAATCTCTTTCAGATGTACGCGCAGATCACCGGCGAAGACCCCTATCGGTCCTCCATGCGTATCTACCCAGCGGCGCACTACGCGATGGGCGGACTGTGGGTTGACTACAATCTCATGAGCACCCTCCCAGGATTATTCGTGATCGGCGAGGCGAATTTTGCCGACCATGGGGCGAACCGCTTGGGGGCCAGTGCCCTCATGCAGGGCCTGGCCGATGGCTATTTCATCTTGCCCTACACGATCGGTGATTATCTGGTCCGCACCAAGCCAGGGGCAGTGCAGACCGACCACCCGAAGGCGCGTGCCGGCGTGGATACCGCTCGCGCCCAGGTCAACCGGCTGTTGGCGGTGAATGGTTCGCGCACGCCCGAGAGCTTTCACCGCGAGCTGGGCAAAATCATGTGGGACCACTGCGGGATGGCCCGCAGCGCGGAGAGCCTCAAGGCGGCCCTGGCCCAGATTCCGCCGCTGCGTGAAGCGTTCTGGCGCGATGTGAAGGTGTTGGGTTCTGGGGCGCAGCTGAACCAAAGCCTCGAGCAGGCCGGCCGCGTGGCCGATTTCCTCGAGTTTGCCGAGCTCTTGGTGCAGGATGCGCTGCACCGCGAGGAGTCGTGTGGCGGGCATTTCCGCGTCGAGCACCAGACCTCTGAGGGCGAAGCGCAGCGCGATGACGAGCGCTTCGCCTATGTCGCGGCCTGGCAGCATCAGGGGGCGGGCAAGCCGTCGGTGCTGCACCAGGAGCCGCTGCAGTTTGAGGCGGTGCACCTGGCCCAGCGGAGCTATAAATAGCGCTGACATGATTCATTTCGTGCCTCAGCCCGCGGGCGCTCAGCAGGCCAGAGAAATGCCGGACTCGGCGATTCGCCGCATAAGCGTCTATGTCGCAGCAGCGTGTTTTCTATTACCTTCAGCTACAGCGTCGGGTGCAGAGCGAACCGCAACCGACATTCTCAATGCTGCTCAGGAATTCTACACGGGCCTGAGAGATTATCAGGCTGACTATCTAATGAAGATAAGTTCACCGCGGGAAATGACAAGGACAGGACGGGCATCCTTTCGAGCCCCCAAGTTATGGAGGCTTGAGTATACAAACCAGAGTCTTAATCAGAGTGAGGCTATCCTCGAAATCTTGGATGGGACGTCCCACTTTATTGAAAAGACAGAAGTGGCAAGAACGGATCGGGAAGTGCGCCACGCTGATGGCACGGTATCCAAGGTGAAGCAGGGTCAGCCCGCTGTCTCAGTGATGATTTGGGGTCCCCGTCTCAAGACTGTCGCTATCGAAACAGGAGACATTGCGCCCACCGACGTCGCGCTGGCAGACCTGGCTTTCTTTCTAGCCTCGTTTTCGCCCGGGTTATATGAACCCGAACCACTATTTCCCTTCGAAGCTCTCGAAGCTTATTACCAATTGGCGCTTGTCGAGAAAGCAACGCTCAATGGCACGGATGTCGACGTTATTGAAGGGACGACGCGAGACAGCAAGCTCCGGTCGGGGAGCATGCGATTGCCTCCCAAAGTCAGGTGTTATGTCAGTCCGCAAGGCTTCATCTTCCGGATTGATTCCCTGGGGGCCGATGATTCGCAGCAAGGGTTTGTTGAGTACAGAAACGCAGTCTTCAATGAGGGGATTAACCCTGAACGGTTCGTATATGCAATTCCCAAAGACGCATTTGTTATGGATATCGTGCGCGAGTTAGAATCGAGCGGCAAACACAAAAGCGACAATGAGCCCAAACCTCATCATTAAATCATGAAGCTGATCGTACGGGTATGGCGGCAGCAGAACGCGCAGGAAAAGGGCCGCTTCGAGACGTATGAAGCGCAGGATATCAGCTCCGACATGTCTTTCCTGGAAATGCTCGACGTCCTGAACGAACAGCTCATCGCGCAGGGCCACGAGCCCATCGCCTTTGACCACGACTGCCGCGAAGGCATCTGCGGCATGTGTTCGCTCGTGATCAACGGCCGCCCGCATGGGCCGGATAAAGGGGTGACCGCCTGCCAGCTGCATATGCGTCGCTTTAAGGACGGCGACACCATTACCATTGAGCCCTGGCGCGCCCGCGCGTTTCCGGTCGTGAAGGACCTCGTCGTGGATCGCAGCGCCTTTGACCGCATCATCGAGGCGGGCGGCTATGTGTCGGTGAAGACCGGCAGCGCCCCCGAAGCCAACACCGTGCCAGTGCCGAAGCCCGCGGCTGAAGATGCCATGGACGCCGCGGCCTGCATCGGCTGCGGCGCGTGCGTGGCGGCCTGCCCCAACGCCTCAGCCATGCTGTTTGTGGCTGCCAAGGTGGCTCACCTAAGTGATCTCCCGCAAGGGCAGGTTGAGCACAAGGCGCGCGTGCAGGACATGGTGCAGGCGATGGACCACGAAGGCTTTGGCAACTGCACCAACCACTACGAATGCATGGCCGCGTGCCCCAAGCAAATCCACGTCAAGTTCATCGCCCGCCTGAATCGCGACTACCTGCGGGCCACCACCCACCCTTGACCTAACGCATAGACGGCTTTGAGTTTGCGTTGACAACCCCGTCGACGACTCGTTATGCTACCGGAGCCATGCCGATCACTCCGACCATCTTCAGGCTGCTGGACTAGCTTGATGCGCATCGGTTTTCTAGGCTTGGGCACGATGGGGGCTCCCATGGCCACGAATCTGCTCAAGGCCGGCCTCACCGTGCAGGTGTGGAACCGTACGCCGGCCAGAGCGCAGCTCTTTGCGGCCCAAGGGGCCAAGATCGGCAAGGGCCCGGCCCACGTCGCGGCAGAGTCCGACCTCGTGATCACGATGGTTGCTCAACCGAAAGACGTGGAGCAGGTGGTGCTGGGGCCGGATGGCGTGGCCGAGGGGATCAGGGCCGGCAGTATTCTCATCGATATGAGCACCGTCTCACCTGCCACGTCGCGCAAGCTGGCCGGGGCGGTGGCGGCCAAAGGGGCGGAGTTCCTCGACGCCCCGGTAGTGGGCTCCAAAGGCCCGGCGACCGAGGGCACGCTCGTGATTCTCATCGGCGGCCTGCCCATAACCGTTGAGCGGGCTCGCCCGGTGCTGGCGGCGATGGGCAAGACCCTCATCTATGCCGGCGGGGTGGGGGCCGGGGCCGCGCTCAAGCTGGCGACTAATTTAATGCTCGCGCACGTCGGAGCCGGCTTTGCCGAAGCGTTATTGCTCGTGGAGAAATCCGGCCTGCAGCCCAATAAGCTGCTCGAGGTGCTGGAGGCCAGCACGTTTCGCTCGCCCTACTATCAAACCAAAGGGGCGAGCATGATCAAGCGCGAGTTTGCCACCCATTTTGCGCTCAAGCACATGCACAAGGACTTGCGCCTTATGAGCGAGCAGGCCGCAGACGTGAAAGTACAGCTGCCGGTGACCGAGGCGGTGCGCGAGCTGTTCGCGCGCGCTGAACGCGCCGGCCGAGGCGAGCTGGACTATTCGGCGATCCTCGCGCACCTCGAGGCCGGTGAGGCATGAAGTCGCTCTCCAGCCGCCAGCAGCAAAAGCTCCACTCCCTGCGCGCCGATGTGCGCTGGCTGGGCCGCTTGCTCGGCCAGGCGCTCATCCATCAGGAAGGGCGGCCGCTGTTCGACATCGAAGAGCGCATCCGGCAGCAGGCGATTGCGCACCGTCGCCGCGGCGACGTGCGCGCCCGCCGGCGGCTGGACCAGCTGCTCGCGCAGCTGACGGTGCCGGTGGCCGAGAAGATCATCCGCGCGTTCTCGATGTACTTTCAGCTCGTCAACCTCGCCGAAGAGGGCCATCGCGTGCGCCGCAAGCGCCACTACGAATCGCTGCCGGGCTTTCATCCGCAGCGCGGCTCCATTGAAGATGTGGTGCACCGGCTGCACGCGGCCAAAGTGCCCTTTGAGCGGCTGGCCCGGCAAGTGGGCGAGCTGTCGATCACGCTGGTGCTGACCGCGCACCCCACGCAGGCGCTGCCGCCGACCATTCTCACCAAGCACCGGGCGATCTGGGACTTGTTGATGAAAGCCCAGCTGACGAGCCCCGGCCCTAAAGACCAGCAGGCCATCAGCCAGGCGGTGCTCGAGCAGATCATGGGCCTGTGGCAAACCGAAGAGCTGCGCGCCGATCGGCCCACGATTCAGGATGAAGTCGAGCAAGGCATCTACTACCTCTCGAGCGTGCTCTACGAGGCGCTGCCGGATACGCTGCTGATCTTCCGCGAGGAGGTCGAGCGCGTCTACGGCCGCCGGTTGCCGCTGGTCCCGGCGATGCGCTTTGGCAGCTGGATCGGCGGCGACAAGGACGGCAATCCCAACGTGACGCACGAATCGCTGCGCTGGGCGTTGCTGCGCTACCGCCAGGAAGTCCTCGCCTGCTACCTGCGCACTCTTGAGGCGCTGCAAGAGCAGCTGACCCAGTCCGATGAGCTCTGCCGCCTCCTGCCGGCCTTCGCACGCGCGCTGACCACCGACCGGCGCAGCTTCCCGGCGCTCGTCGAATCGCTGGATAGCCGCTTTCCGCACCAGCCCTACCGGCAGAAGCTGGCGCTGATGCAGCATCGGCTGCGGCAGATGTCGCGCCATCCCTCGGAGCAGGAGGGCGGCTACCTGACGGTGGATGACTTCCGGCACGATGCGGAGCTGATCCGCCGCAGCCTCATCGGCCACCGCGCCGATGCGATCGCCCACCATGCCGTCGAGAAACTCATCCTGCAGATCGAGCTCTTTGGCTTCGTGTTTGCGCGGCTTGATGTGCGCGAGCACAGCCGCCGCCATCTCGAAGCCTTCGCCGAGCTGAGCCTTACGCATGGCCTCTCGCACGCCGACCCGCGCGAGATGACCGAAGAGCAGCGCCGGCTGCTGCTGGATCGGCTCTTCACCGAGCCGAGCTACGTCGAGCTGTTGAAAGGCTGCACCCCGGCCACGCGCGAGATCGTGCAGACGTTCCAGGCGATGTCCGGCCACCTCGAGCACGTCGATGCCTCGGCGATCGACGCGTACATCCTCAGCATGTGCCATCAGCCCAGCGACATCCTCACGGTGCTGTGGTTCTTCCAGCAGACCGACTTGTTCCGCCGCACCACGCGCGGTTGGTGGAGCGGGGCGAACATCATCCCCTTGTTTGAAGGCATCGACGACCTGCGCCGCTCGCACGAGATCATGGAAGAGGTCTTCCGCCATCCGGCCTACCGGCAGCACCTGCAAGCGCGCCAATCCTACCAGCAGGTGATGCTGGGCTATTCCGACTCCAACAAGGACGGCGGCTTTTTCACGGCTAACTGGGAGCTCTACTTAGCGCAACGGCGCCTGCACGCCGTGGCCAAGAAGCACGGCATTCGGCTGCAGCTGTTCCACGGCCGCGGCGGCACCATCGGCCGCGGCGGCGGCCCCTTGCATCAGACCATCACCGCCCAGCCCTGGGGCACGCTGGAGGGCCGCATCAAGATCACCGAGCAAGGCGAAGTGGTGGCGGCCAAGTACGCCAACCCGGTGCTCGCGGTGCGCAACCTCGAGCTGGTGCTCTCGGCGGTGCTCGAGGCCACATTCATCTCGCCCAAGCCGCCGGCGCATCTGCCGCAGTGGGAGGCCGCGATTGAGCAGCTCTCGCTGATCGCCTGGCAGCGCTACCGCGACACGGTGTACGAGGACCCGGAGTTCGTGCGCTACTTCGAGCAAGCCACTCCGATTGACGCGATCAGCGAGTTTCGCATCGGCTCGCGGCCGGCGCGGCGCACCGCGTCGCGCCAGATTGCCGAGCTGCGCGCGATTCCTTGGGTCTTCAGCTGGAATCAAAGCCGGCAGCTCATCCCGAGCTGGTATCCCTTCGGGTACGCGGTGGAGCGCTTCGCCGGGCAGGACCGCGAGAGGCTTGCCCTGCTGCGCACGATGTACGAGAAGTTCCCCTGGTTTCGCGTGATGGTGGGCTTCATGCAGATGAGCCTCGGCATGGCCGACATGCGCATCGCCGAGCGCTACGCGCAGCTCACCGTGCCGCGCGCCTTAGGAGCGCGCATTTTCCGTGAGCTCGAAGCCGAGTACCGCCGCACCACGCACGCGCTGCTGGCGATCACCGGGCAGCACGAGCTGCTGGATGACAACTATGTCTTGAAGAACGCCATCTGGCTGCGCAATCCCTATGTCGACCCCATCAGCCTGCTGCAGGCGCGCTTTCTCAGGCAGCAGCGCGCCGCCCGCGGGGCCCGCGCCAAGAAGGC
>JAGVGS010000137.1 GCA_020057015.1 Candidatus Omnitrophota bacterium
AATGGCCGGCGGGAACTGGCCGGCGGCGATGTCGGCCTTCAGCTGCGACAGCGGCCGGGCCGCATCCGGCCGGCGGGGGCCCACGATGTGCGGCTCCAGCGTCGAGAGGTCGATGTCGATGAGGCGATCGAAGAACTGCTCCGGGGCGTGCGCCACTTCGGGGTCGGCCGTCAGCTCAGCCTGGTGCTGTGCGGCGAGGGTGGCGACCTTGGCGCGATCGGTGGCCTGCAGGTAGGTCGCCATGCGCGCATCAAAGGGAAACACTGACGTGGTCGCGCCCACCTCGGCGCCCATATTCGTGATCGTGCCCTTACCGGTGCAGCTGATGGACGCGGTGCCGGGCCCGAAGAACTCGATGATGTGGTCGGTGCCCCCTTTGGTCGTGAGAATACCGCACAGCTTGAGGATGACGTCCTTCGGCGACGTCCAGCCCTGCAAGGCCCCAGTGAGGCGCACGCCGATCAGCTTGGGGGCTTTGACTTCCCAAGGCAATCCGGCCATCACATCGGCCGCATCAGAGCCACCCACCCCGATGGCGAGCATGCCAAGGCCCCCGCCATTAGGCGTATGGGAATCCGTGCCGATGATCAGCCCGCCGGGAAACGCGTACTGCTCAAGAAACACCTGGTGGATAATGCCCGCCCCCGGCTCCCAAAAGCCCATGCCATAGCGCAGGGCCGCGGTGCGCAGGAAATCGTAGACTTCCTTGTTTGCCTCCAGGGCCGACTGCATATCCGGCGCAACACCGGCGCGCGCCTGGATGAGATGGTCGCAATGGATCGTTGTGGGCACCGCCACCGTGTCGCGCCGCGCCTGCATGAACTGCAGGATCGCCATCTGGGCGGTGGCATCCTGCATCGCCACCCGGTCGGGCTGCAGCACCAGGTAGCTCTGGCCCCGCTGCCAGGCTGCCGCGCCTAGGTCGCGCATATGCGCGGCCAGGATCTTCTCGGCCAGCGTCAGCGGGCGGCCTAATTTTTTGCGCGCCGCGGCATGGACCGCTTTCAGGCGGCGGTACAGGCGCTTGAGGGCGTCGAGCTCTTCCGATCGCAACATGCGAACCCTACGACTTGAGCCCTTCGGCGATGTATTGCTTAATGAGCGCTTGGTACGGCACATGGCGCTCATTGGCCCGCTCCTTCAGTCGCAGGATCATGGGCTCGGAGAGCCGCAAGGAGATGGCGCGGGAAGTGGGCTTCAAATTGGGAAACGAGACGCTCTGGAAATCCTGCGACTCAAAGTAGTCCGCCAGGTCGATTTTCGCCCAAAAAGCGCGCTCGGCTCTTTCTGTCTTGAAGGCGGGGAGGTTAAGTGGCTTCTTCATAGAGCCGTCGCTCCTTCTGGTTGAGATCTCTCGCCGAAATCACCCGGACCGCGTGGCCGCGCAGCGTGAAGACCACAAACAACCACCGCCCTGTCGCCGTGCCGCCGATCAGCAGATGCCGCACCTCCGCGGCCTTTGCCGACGCCAGCGGCAAGACCCGCTTATGCGGGTCAAAGAAGGCTTCCTCGCATTCGACATGGGTGACGCGGTGCTTCTGCCAGTTTTTCTCTTGATTCCCGGCATCCCATTGGAAATGGACGGGTTCTTTCCACACGGTCATCGTTGGTACCTAAAGTGTATATACTGCATGATACATTGTCAAGCAGGGTGGCTGCGCAGTAAAAAACCATGGGATTTTGTGACCCAGGGGGTGAGGGCCGCCGCCCGCACGATAGCATGCTCCCCAAACCGGTCGGCCAGGCCATCGATGCAGCGCGTGAGCCGCTCGAGGCGGCTATCCTCTGCCAGCCAGCTCAGCTGCCGCTGATGGCGCACGAGCTGCGAGGCCTGCACCCCCACCAGGCGCACCCGGTGCGCCAAGGGCTCGCACCAGCGCGCCAAGAGGCGCTGGGCTGCCTGGTAGAGTTCAATGCCCTGATCGGTGGGCTGCGCCAGAGTCTGCTGGCGGCTGAGGCCGCTGAAATCACCATACCGGATGGTAAGGGCGACCGTCCAGCACTGCGCCCCGTCCTGGCGCAGGCGCCGGGCCACCTGTTCAGCTAGGCGCAGCATCGTGCCGTGGATGACCGAAGGCTCGGCAGTGTCGCGCAGCAGCGTATAGCAGTGCCCCATCGACTGTGCAGCCTCGTCATCACCCGCCATCCGCACCGGGCTCTCGTCCAGCCCCTGCCCCATGCGCTTCAAGACGCTTCCCAGAATGCCATAGCGAGCGGTCAACAGCGCCAGCGGAGCCGCCCCCAGATCCGCGCAGGTGATGATGCCCCACTCATTCAAGGTGGCTTTGAGCCGCGGCCCGACCCCGCAGAGGCGCTCCACCGGCAAGCGCGCCAGCCACACCGGAATCGTCTCCGGCGTCAGGTGCACCAGCCCGTCTGGCTTTTGCAGGTTGGCGGCGAGCTTGGCCAGCAGCTTGTTGGGCCCGATGCCGACGGAGCACGTGAGGCCCAGCGTGTCCCGAATACGGCGCTTGATTAGGCGCGCGAGGGTCTCCGGGGTCGCACCCACCCGCGCCCACGTCTGCGTAACGTCCAGGAACGCTTCATCGATGGAGCAGACTTCCATCTGTGGCGTAGAGCTGCGCAGCAGCGCAAACATCCGGCGGGCCACATCGACATACTTGCTGGGATTGCCGGCCACGAGGATGAGCGCCGGGCACAGCCGCCTGGCCTCCCCTGTGCTCATGCCGTTTTTGATCCCGAAGTGCTTGGCTTCGTACGAGCAGGCCGCCACTACGGTACGCGTCTTGGGATTGCCGCAGACCGCGATCGGCTGTCCACGCAGCGCCGGGTTGTAGCGCTGCTCGACCGAGGCGAAAAACGCGTTCATGTCGACGTGGAACACCACGCGCTCAGTCATGAGCTGTGCCGACCCTGCGTGAAGCCCCCGCGCTCAGACAGTCCTCGCCCTGCGGGCTGCGGAACTCGCGCGAGGCCTTCACTCCGGGCCGTCACACGACTTGCACGACTTGAGCGAGTGCTGCCCATCAGAGAGATCCGGTCGTGGAGCTAGCATCGGGTTCGACGGCAGCCAGGGACCAGCGCAGCGTCTCTTGGTTCAACTGCAGCTCGAAGGTGTTCGCGCCATCGCTGACACCGAGATGCAGCACCCGGGCCGCCCCCTCTTTCGTGTGCCAGCGCAGCGTCACCTGCTTCACCGCAATGCGCCGACGCTGCCAAAGAAACCACGCCGGACGCACGACCCCCTGCTCGAAAACAGCCCCGACACTCACCGGCTCATGGATGGCTGTGGTCATGTTTCATTCAATATAGTAGACAGATGTATACTAGTCAAGATAGACCCATACCCGGGGAGGACTTCATCTAAGGAGGGGGGTGCTGTGGTTAGAGCAGCGCTGCGCCGGCCTGCGGCACGTAGGCGCAGCAGGGCTCTTCGGCGAGATAATCACCGCTCACGGCGAACGCCCGCGCGCGGGAGCCGCCGCAGATCACGCGGTACTCGCAAGCGCCGCAGCGGCCTTTGAGCTGGGCCGGGTCGCGCAGCGCACGAAACAGCGGCGCCTCTTGATAGACCGCCGCCAACCGGTCGACGCGGATATTACCTGCCGAGACCGGCAGAAATCCGCTCGGATAAATTTCTCCGTTGTAGGCCACGAAGAGGTGTCCGCGGCCGGCGTTCACGGTTTGCGAGGCCCGCGTGATCGCCGCGCGCATACCCCCCTGAGGACCTGTCGGAGCCTTGCCCCCCTGCTCGAGCGCAAAGCGCCGATAATGGAGCCCCTCGGTGACTTTGAGCAAAAATGACGCGGTGCGCTCCAGGGCGAAGAGCTTGGCAAACGCCCTCTCGTATTGCGCCGCGCTGAGCCCCTCGACCGCCGTGCCGCGGCCCATCGGCACGAGGAAAAACACCTCCCAGAACACGATCCCCAGCGTCTGGATGAGCGCGATCATGTCATCCAACACCGCGAAGTTCGACGCGCTGAGCACGGTGTTGATCTGCAGGGGCAGCCCGGCCGCGTGCGCCCAGGCCGCGGCCTGCATCGTCTTGTCGAAGGCGCCCGGCACGCCGCGAAACTGGTCATGCTGGAGGGCGGTGGGAGCATCAAGACTCAGCGCCATCTGATCCAGCCCCGAGGCTTTCAAGTCCTGCACCACGGCTTGCGTCAGGCTCGGTGTGGCTGCCGGAATCGTGCCCACGCGCAGGCCCTGGGCTTTGCCGTAACGGATGAGCTCGCACAAATCCCGGCGCTTGAGCGGATCGCCCCCGCTGAACACGAGCACCGGCGTGCCCATCGCCGCCACTTGCTGGATCAGCCCCAGCCCCTCCGCAGGCGTCAGCTCGCCGGGCAGCGCTTCGGGCTGCGCTTCGGCCCGGCAATGCCGACAGGCGAGGTCGCAGGCGCGCGTCGTCTCCCAGATCACGATAAACGGCGCGTGATGGAAATCCACCTGCGGCATCATCAGCGCCTCTCCTGCGGCTGCCGCCAAGCCGCCAGTTGTGTCGCGGCGGCTGCGGCACTGC
>JAGVGS010000141.1 GCA_020057015.1 Candidatus Omnitrophota bacterium
CAGGGGCTTGCGCGTCTGGGCGCGGGCGGCCGCCACCATCTGTTCGGTGGCCTCGGCGTCTTGCGCCACCATGCGGGCTGCGGCGTGCTCCAGGCGGGGGTCACAGGGCCCTTGGGCGAGGGGCTGGTGCTTCACATTCGGACACGAGAGGTTGAGCTCCAGCGCGGCCACCCCATCGGCCTGGTCCAGCAAGCGCGCCATCGCGGCCACGTCCTCCACCGCGTCGCCCAAGATGCTCACGATCAGCGGCACGCGCTGCAAGCACAGCGCGGGCAGCTTGTCGCGCAGGAACGCCTCGATCCCCACATTCTGCAGCCCGACGGCGTTCATCATGCCCGAGGCCGTCTCGACGAGCCGGGGCGGGAGATGCCCTTCGCGAGGCAGGCGGGTGAGCGTCTTGGTGATGAGCCCGCCGAGCTCTTCCAGCGCAAGGGCCTGCGCAAACTCGACGCCATAGCCCAACGTGCCCGCGGCGGCCAGCACCGGGTTGGCCAGCGTCAACGAGCCGATCTGTACGCGGAGATCTGCCATCAGGGGAATCCGCCGTCTAGTGGAAGAACCGCAACAACTGATCCAGCTTGGTTTCCTGCTCAGGCTTCATCGGCTCGAACTCCACGCCGCTCTCAATGACCTGGGAGGCCTGCAGCTGCGCCCAGATGACCCGGCAGCGGAGCCGCAGCACCTCCTTGAACCCCGGCACCTCCAGCGCCACTTCGATCGCCGCGTCGGGCTCCAGCAGCTCACTGCCGCGCATGCGCATGCCAATGGCGCTCACATTCACTGTCGTCGCTTCATGCCACAAGGTGTCCAGGCTACCCTGTATACGGTACTTGACCGTGAGGGGTTGTGAGACCCGGGGGTATTCGCGCCGCTCGCGTGTCATTTCTTCAGGAAGAACGCGACTGCCTTCTCCAGCGCCTGGCGACTCGCCGCCTCGGTCTGGTCAAAGGTCATGGCCACTTCGGTCAGATGCAGCGGCGTCGGCTGTTGCCGCACCACGTGGCCGAATAGCGCCAGCGGCTCCTTCAGCGCGGGCAGCAGGAGCTGACACTCCAAGAGCGTGCCGGTGGCGAATGCTTCTTCCGAGAAAAAACGAGCCCCTGACTGACTGATGTCCTGCAAGGGAGACGCGAGCCACGCGCTATTGGACCCCGCCACCCGATACCGCATGATCAGGTGGCGGTTGACCCGCTCGCTGTGCCGGTGCTCGCCCTCTGTCATCCTGAGCCTCCTTACACGCGCAAGAGCTCGTGATACGCCTGGAGCGATTTCACGCTCATCTGGTGCTTCAGCAGCGCCCCGATGCCGTTGACCGAGGCCTGCGCGCCCGACATGGTCGTGATGCAGGGAATGCCGAGCGTGGTGGCCGCCGAGCGGATCTGCACCTCATCAGCCCGGGGCAACCGCCCCGAGGGCGTGTTGATCACCAGCTGCACTGCGCCGCTTTTGATGAGATCCAGCACATTCGGCCGGCCTTCGTGGATCTTGTTCACCAGCTGCGCGTGCACGCCGTAGCGCTGCAGCGTCTTCACGGTGCCGCGGGTCGCCACCAACTGGAAGCCCATCTCCTCCAGCCGCTGGGCGACGAGGATCACGGCGCGCTTATCACGGTTCTTCACGCTGATGAAAACCGTGCCGGAGCGCGGCAAGAGCTGCCCAGCGCCGAGCTGTGATTTGATGAAGGCGCGGCCAAAATCCTCATCGATGCCCATCACCTCGCCGGTCGAGCGCATCTCCGGCCCCAGCAGGATGTCCACCCCGGCAAACCGCGAGAACGGGAAGACCGACTCCTTCACCGCCATGAAGGGCGGGATGATTTCTTTCGTCACGCCCTGCGCGGCCAAGCTCTGGCCTACCATCGCGCGCGTGGCCACTTTCGCCAACGGCACGCCAATCGCCTTGGACACAAACGGCACGGTCCGCGAGGCGCGGGGGTTCACTTCCAGCACATAGACCGCGTCGTCTTTCACCGCAAACTGCACGTTCATCAGGCCGATGATCTTGAGCGCCTGGGCGAGCCGGCGCGCCGCCCCGCGCAGCTCCTCTACGGTCTCATCGGTCAGCGTGTGCGGCGGCAGCACCATGGCGCTATCGCCGGAGTGGATGCCGGCTTCCTCGATATGCTCGAGGATGCCGCCGATCACGAAGGTCTCGCCGTCGCCCATCACGTCCACGTCCACTTCGATGGCGTCTTCCAGGAACTTGTCGATCAGCACCGGAAAGCCCGGCGAGACTTCGAAGGCCACCTGCGCAAAGCGTTTGAGCTGCTCATCATCGTACACGATTTCCATCGCCCGACCACCCAGCACATAGGAGGGGCGCACCAAGCAGGGATAGCCGACCGCGTGGGCGGTCTGCTGCGCCTCGGCCTGCGTCATCGCGGTGCCATTGGGCGTCTGGCGCAGGTGGAGCGCCTCCAGCAGCTGCTTGAACTTTTCGCGATCTTCCGCGATGTCGATCGTCTCCGGGCTGGAGCCGAGGATCTTGACGCCGGCCTTGGCCAGGCCCGTGGTCAGGTTCAGCGGGGTTTGTCCGCCAAATTGCACAATGACGCCTTCGGGCTGCTCGCGCTGCACGATGTTGAGCACATCCTCCAGCGTCACGGGCTCGAAATAGAGCTTATCCGACGTGTCATAGTCTGTCGAGACGGTTTCAGGGTTGGAGTTGATCATGATCACTTCGATGCCCAGTTCGCGCAGCGCCATGGCCGCGTGCACGCAGCAGTAATCAAACTCGATCCCCTGCCCGATGCGGTTGGGCCCACCCCCGAGCACGATGACTTTGCGCTTATGTTCAGCCGGGGCCGCTGCCGCCTTCGGCGCCGTGGCGGGGTCCAGCTGTAGCACGGGTTGCTCGTAGGTCGAATAGTAGTAGGGGGTCCGAGCTTCAAACTCTGCCGCGCACGTATCCACCAGGTAATAGTGCGGCAGCACGCCCCAGCGGGTGCGCGCGCTGCGCACCGCGCCTTCTTCGACGTCCCACAGCCGGGCCAGCTGCCGGTCGCTGAAGCCATACTGCTTGGCGCGCCGCAGCGTCTCGGTGGCTCCGGCTTGCCGCGCGCCGCCGGGGGGGGCTTCCAGCGCGGCTTTCATCGGCTCGGCGGCCGCTTTCAGCGCGGCTTCCTCTTCCACCAGAGTGTAGAGCTGCCGCAGGAACCACCGGTCAATTTTGGTGAGGGCGTAGAGTTCATCCAGCGTGAGGCCTTGCTGGAGCGCCGGCTTCAGATAAAAGATACGCTCGGCCGTGGGGATGGCGAGCTTCTGCTTCAGGACGTCGGGGGCCACGTCCCCGGTAAAGTCCCACCCGTCTTTGTTGATCTCGAGTCCGCGCAGGCCCTTCTGGAAGGCCTCGGTGAACGTGCGGCCGATGGCCATCGTCTCGCCCACCGACTTCATCTGGATCGTCAGCGTGGGATCGGCCCCGGGGAATTTCTCAAAGGCAAAGCGCGGAATCTTCACGACGACGTAGTCGATCGACGGCTCGAAACAGGCCGGGGTTTGCTGCGTGATGTCGTTGGGCAGCTCGTCGAGCGTGTAGCCCACGGCGAGCTTCGCCGCGATCTTGGCAATCGGAAACCCGGTGGCCTTGGACGCCAGGGCCGAGGAGCGCGACACGCGCGGGTTCATTTCAATCACGGTGAGGCGCCCGGAGTCTGGGTGCACGGCAAACTGGATGTTCGAGCCCCCGGTTTCCACCCCGACCGCCCGGATAATCTTGATCGCGGCATCGCGCATCTCTTGATACTCGCGGTCGGTGAGCGTTTGCGCCGGCGCCACGGTGATCGAATCACCCGTGTGCACCCCCATGGGGTCGAGGTTTTCAATCGAGCAGACGACAACCACGTTATCCGCGCAATCGCGCATCACCTCGAGCTCGAACTCTTTCCAGCCGATGATCGACTCTTCCACCGACACTTCGGTGGTCATCGACAGCTCCAGGCCCAGCTTCACGATGCGCTCGAACTCTTCGGTGTTATACGCCACCCCGCCGCCGGTGCCGCCCAGGGTAAAGCTGGGGCGGATCACACAGGGAAAGCCAAGCTTCTGCTGGATATCACGCGCTTCCTGCAGCGTGCGCGCGTAACCGGCCTTGGGCACATCGAGGCCCACGGCGTTGATGGTCTGCTTGAAGCGGCTGCGGTCCTCCGCGCGCTTGATGGCGTCGATCTTGGCGCCGATGAGCTCCACGTGGTAGCGCTCGAGGGTGCCGCGCTCGGCCAACTGCACCGTCACGTTCAGCGCGGTTTGACCGCCGAGGGTCGGCAGCAGCGCATCGGGCCGCTCAGCCTCAATGACCTTTTCCAGGATTTCGGCAGTGAGGGGCTCAATGTAGGTGCGATCGGCCATCTCCGGGTCGGTCATGATGGTGGCCGGGTTCGAGTTCACCAGCACCACCTCATAGCCCTCTTCGCGCAGCGCTTTGCACGCCTGCGTGCCGGAGTAGTCGAACTCGCACGCCTGCGAGATCACGATCGGCCCCGAGCCGATAATCAGGATTTTCTTAATGTCGGTGCGCTTGGGCATGCGTTAGCTCACGCTCGCTGCTGCTTCTTCAAAGAGACGCACGTGGCCGAACTCGCCGTCATACCCAGGCTCGATCTGCACCTGGCCTTGGCGCACGCGCAACACGCCTTCCACGACGCGCTCAGCCGCTGCGCGGTGCAATTCTTCTTCCGGGGCCTCCAGCAGCACGCGGAATTCGGTGCCGCACGCGCCGACGAGCGCGTGATACGCCTGCGCCACCGCCTTGGTGCCCACCCCGCGCTCTAGCGCTGCAGCGATGATTTCTTCCAGCGGCACGATGCGCTGAAACGGGATCGCGTGTTCGGGTTGCACCCCCTCGGGTCGGTCGGCCAGGTCCTCCACGCGGTGCATCACGCCGACGGTGACCTTCTTGCCGCACACCGAGCAGAGGCCCCCGCGCCGTTTCGTTTCCTGCGGCATCCAGCGCACCTGGCAGAGCCGATGGCCGTCGAGATGATACTTCCCTTCTTCGGGGAAAAACTCCAGCGTGCCCAGAAACTTCGCGCGGTCGCGCGTCTTCAGCGCCGTCGTCACCACGTCGTAGTCAAGCGCGCAGTCGAAGATATTCGCCTCGCGGCCGATCTTCTTGGCGGAGTGCGCATCGGAATTCGAGATCAGCGTGTACTGATCCAGCGCTTTCAAGCGCCAGTTCATGGCCGGATCAGACGAGAGGCCGGTTTCCAGCACTTTCACGTGTTGCGCTTGATCCTCATAGCACTCCTGCAGCGCATCAAACCCTGAGCGCGAGCCAAAGACCCCGAACCATGGCGTCCAGGCATGCGCCGCGATCACCAGGCTGCGAGGCTCGATGCCCATCACGATCTTGACGAGCTGGGCGGCGCTCATGCGCAGCATCGGCCGGCCATCAAGGCTCAAGGAGCCAAAGGCTTCTAGTTCGCGGTTGATGCGCTCGGCGGCTTCGATCGAGGGCGTCAGCAGCACGTGGTGAATCTGGTGGCACTTGTCTCCCTTGTAGAACAGCGTGTTCACCTCGGCCGAGAGCACGAAGCGCATGCCCGCATGTTCATAGAGGTTGCCAGCGGCGCGCAGCGTGTTTTTTAGCTCGTTCAGCCACAGCGGGTGGGTGAAATCCCCGGTCCCCAGCAGCCCCATCCCCTTGAGTTTGGCCCACTTGGCCAGCTCCGCAATGCTGAGATCCTTCGAGCACGCCCGGCTGTAGCGGGAGTGGATGTGAAAGTCCGCGATGAACTTAGGCATGCGCCTGCATCGCCTCGAAGAAGCGCCCGAACAAATGCTGCGCATCATGCGGGCCCGGGGCAGCTTCGGGGTGGTATTGGATGCCGAATATCGGCAGCTCCTGGTGGCGCATGCCCTCGATTGTGTGGTCGTTGAGGTTCACGTGCGTGGCCATCGCCCGCTGGTCAGGCAGCGTGTCCAGGTCGACGGCAAAATTGTGATTTTGCGAGGTGATGTCGACCTTCCGCGTGGTGAGATCTTGTACCGGGTGGTTGCCGCCGTGGTGGCCGAATTTCAGCTTCACGGTCTGCGCGCCAAACGCCAGGCCGAGCAACTGATGCCCCAGGCAGATGCCCATGATCGGCACTTGGCCCATCAGGTCCTGAATGGTTTCCACCGCGTACGTCACGGCGGCCGGATCGCCCGGCCCGTTCGAGAGCAGCACCCCCTCGGGGTGCCGCGCTAAAATCTCCTGGGCAGGCGTCGTGGCCGGCACGACCGTGACCCGGCAGCCCTGCGCGGCTAATTGCCGCAGGATGTTGCGCTTCACGCCAAAATCCATCACCACCACCTGCGGCCCCTGGCGCGCCGCCGAGCCTTCCACCGACCATTCGTAGGGCTTCACGCATGTGACTTGCTTGACCAAATCGACACCCACGATATTGGGCGCCGCACGCACGCGCTTCAAGAACGCCTGGGGGTCAGCCGCGGTCGTGGAAATGCCGCCTTTCATCGAGCCTTGCTGCCGCAGCTTCAGCGTCAGCGCCCGGGTATCCACGCCGTCAATCGCCACCACCCCGTAGCGCTTGAGATAGGCATCCAGGGCTTCCTGCGCGCGGAAGTTGCTGGCAATGGGCGAGAGCTCTCGGATGATGAAGCCTTCCAGCCAGGGTTTGCCCGACTCGGCGTCCTCTTCGTTGACGCCATAGTTGCCGATGTGCGGATAGGTCATGCACACGATTTGGCCCTTGTACGAAGGATCCGTCAGCACTTCCTGGTAGCCGGTGAGGGCGGTGTTGAACACCGCCTCGCCAAAACGCTCGCCCTCAGCCCCCACGGCGCGGCCGCGAAAGGCGGTGCCATCCTCGAGGATCAGCCACGCGGTGCGGGGACTCATGCCAGGCGCTCCACGCCGCCCACTAAGGTCTTGACCACCTTCCCGGTGACCGTGCGCCCGGCAAACGGGGTGTGCCGGCCCTTCGACACAAAGCTCTTAGGCTCGATGGTCCACGCGGCCTGGGGATCTATGATCGTGAGGTCGGCCGCCGCGCCGACGCTCAAGGTGCCGGCAGGCAGCTGGGCAATCGTCGCGGGCTTCACGGTCAGCTTCTCGATCAGCTGGCTCCAGGTGAGCAGACCCGGCTTCACCAGCACCTCGGCGCACACGGCCAACGCCGTCTCCAGCCCGCTGATGCCAAAGGGGGCCGCGTCAAAGTCAGCGGATTTTTCCCAATCGGTGTGCGGTGCATGGTCGGTGGCGATGCAGTCGATCGTCCCATCGCGCAGCCCTTCGATGAGCGCTTGCCGGTCGGCCTCGGTGCGCAGCGGCGGGTTCACCTTGGCGGTCGTGTTAAACTCCCCCACCACGTCTTCTGTCAGGGCGAGGTGATGCGGCGTCACTTCGCAGGTCACGCGCAGGCCGCGGCGCTTCGCCTGGCGGATCAGGTCAACAGATGACGCGCTCGAGAGGTGCGCAAAGTGCACCCAGCCGCCGGTGAGCGCTGCCAGGGCGATGTCCCGCGCGACCATAATCGATTCGGACTCGCTCGGAATGCCCGCCAGTCCGAGCGTCGTGGACACCAGCCCCTCATGCATGACGCCCTGGCCGAACAAGGCCGGCTCCTCGGCGTGCTGAATCAGCGGGCGGCCGAAGAGCTTCGCGTATTCCAGGCCGCGGCGCATCAAGAAGGCATCGGCCACCGGGGCGCCGTCATCCGAGAGCCCGATGCACCCGGCGTCAAACAGCTCGCCGAAATCGGTCAGCTCCTTGCCTTCGCGGCCCTTGGTCACCGCGCCCACCACTGCCACCCGCGCGAGATTCAAGCGCTGCGCTTCGCGCTGGATCAAATCCACAATGCCGCGCTGGTCAATCGCCGGGGTGGTGTTGGGCATCGCGCAGATCGTGGTAAACCCCCCGCGCAGCGCGGCCTGGCAGCCGGTTTCGATCGTTTCTTTGTCTTCGCGTCCTGGTTCGCGCAGGTGCGTGTGCAGATCCACGAAGCCTGGGGTGACCAGCAGCCCTTTGACCTGCAGTGTTTGAGCGCCGTTGGCTGCCATGGCAGGCTGCACATCAGCAATCTTACCGTCGTCGATCAACACATCGAACGCCCCGTCGCGCTTATTCGCGGGATCCATCACATGACCGCCTTTGAGCAACAGCTTAGGCATGCAGCAGCCCTTCTTCGTCCTTCTGATTGCCGGAGAGTAAATACAGCACCGCCATGCGCACCGCGAGGCCGTTGGTGACTTGATCGAGAATCACGGAGTAGGGCCCATCGGCGACACTCGACTCCAGCTCCACGCCGCGGTTCACCGGGCCGGGGTGCATGATCAGCACGTCAGGCTTGGCGCCCTTGAGGCGCTGGGCATCGATGCCATAGCGCAGGCGGTATTCGCGCAGGCTGGGAATCAGCATGTGCTCCTGGCGCTCGTGCTGGATGCGCAGCAGCATGAGCACGTCGGCGCCCTTGATGGCGTCTTCCACTTTATAGGTGACGCGCACGCCCAGTTGCTCGATGGCCGGGGGCATCAGCGTCGGCGGGCCGCAGACCGTGACGTGGGCCCCCAGCTTGGTAAGCCCCCAGATGTTCGAGCGCGCCACGCGCGAGTGGGCGATGTCCCCGATGATCGACACGTTGAGCCCCTCGATGCGCCCCTTCTTTTCCTTGATCGTGAAGGCGTCGAGCAGCGCTTGGGTGGGGTGCTCGTGCGCCCCATCGCCGGCATTGATGACGGCCGAGGTGGCGTGGCGGGCAATCAGGTGCGGCACGCCCGCGGCCGCATGGCGGATCACGAGGAAGTTCACCTTAAACGCTTCCAGGTTCTTCACCATATCCAGGACGGTTTCGCCCTTGGACAGGCTGGAGCTTTGGGCCGCGATGTTCACGATGTCGGCCGAGAGGCGCTTGGCGGCGAGCTCAAAGGAGGTGCGGGTGCGGGTGCTGGGCTCGAAGAAGAGGTTCACGACGGTCTTGCCGCGCAGGGCCGGCACTTTCTTGATGGGCCGCAGCGAAATCTCGCGCAGCGATTCGGCCGTTTGCAGGATGAGGTGAATCTCCTCGGCGGAGAGTTCGCGCAGCCCGAGCAAGTCCTTGCGCGTCCACTGCGTGGTGTGGACCGGCGTGGCGGTGGTCGCCATTAGGGCTTTTCCCCGGTCGCGGGAGCGAGGGCCTTGATCACGACTTCTTCCCTCTCATCCAGCTCGTTCAGCTGCACTTCCACATGCTCTTGCAGGCTGGTGGGTACGTTCTTGCCCACATAATCCGCGCGGATGGGCAGTTCGCGATGGCCGCGGTCGACCAGCACGGCGAGCTGAATCTGCTTGGGTCGTCCGAGGTCGCTGATGGCGTTAAGGGCAGCGCGGATCGTGCGCCCGGTAAAGAGCACGTCATCCACCAGCACAATGGACAGGTCGGTGAGGTCGAAGGGGATGGCCGTGGCGCGGACGATGGGATTGGGGGCGATGCGCGAGAGGTCATCCCGGTAGAGGGTGATGTCCAGCGCGCCGACCGGCACCGGGTGGTGGTCGATGGCTTCGATTTCCTTGGCCAGCCGCTGGGCCAGGAAAGCTCCCCGCGTGCGGATACCCACCAGCGCCAGCCCGGTAGTGCCCTTATGGCGCTCGATGATCTCGTGGGCGATGCGGGTGAGGGCCCGGCGCAGCCCTTCGGCATCCATGACCCGGCTGTTCCCCTTGCCGTTGCCGCTCGTCATGGGCGGCTTTGCAGGCACAAAAAATCCCAGCGGCGCTTCAGCTGGGGACACGTCGATTGTGGGTTCAGAGTCGCTTGCATCGCCCTTTTCCGTCTCGCAGGACGGCCCTTAAAAGGTGAATAGCGTAATATTATTATACGAAAAAATGCCCCATTCTGTCAAGCGCCATATAGACAGACTTTTGTCTACTCTGATTTGGGTCGTGGCCTAATCTGCTTCGGGCACGTTAACGCCCGCCCCTTTCGGGACGGGCGCTTAGCCAACCACGACCATTATTCTTTTTCCGCGTCAGACTACTTAGCTCTTTCGACCTGCTGGCTAACCGAAAGAGTTACGGGGTGCGGCGTCGTAAGGAGCGCAGTTTTTCTATCATTTAAGGCCCTCCTATGTGGAAATTTTAGCACCCTACGCCCCCGACGTCTAGTTGCGCTCCGCGAAGCCGTGATACGCCGGTGCCACGAGTTTCTCCATCGTCCACACGTGGTCAGTAATCCCTGCGGCCAAAGCCGGAGGCATCTTCAGGGTGCGGTGGACCCGCACGAAGTTGTAACAGGCGAGATGCAGTTGCATGGCCGCGAGGTGGTTCGCCGCCTTCTTCGAGAAGGCAATGGTCTTGCGGCTAAATCGCTTGCTGTTCATCCGCACGGTAAGGTTTTGCCGTTCCACGTAGGAGGTGCTGATCTTCCGCATATTGGGCTTGCCGAAGATCACTGTAGGCTTAGTGCCTACAACCCGGTCCCCGCTGTAGACCTTCACCAGTTGCCCAAAATCCACGTCGGTCATTTGGAGCAGCGTTTGGTAGGCTGCCGCCACGTAGCCAGGAAAACCGTCGGTGGTCAGTTGAAATGGCCCCGCAATGCGTCCTCGCAAGTCCCGCAGAAAGCGGTAAGAGGTTTCTTGATTGCGGTTCCCCAACGCGTAAGACAGAATGAGCTTAGAGTCTGCACCTATCGCTACGAACGTCCAAGCTTCGCCCTTGTAGCCGTTAGAAACGTCCCCCATAAACTCAATGTTGTTGTCCTTCTTGCCGATAAAGGACCACATTTCATCCGCTTGAACGTAGCGCACCGATACGTTGCGGACAAGCTTATCGGTGATCTGCTGGCACCCGGCACCCACCCTGACCAACCAACGCGCAATCGTGTCACGGTGGACACCCGTCATCCGTTCGAGGGACCGAAGGCTCTGGCCCTCCACGATGCCGGTCATCAAGACCACCAGTTTGTCCTTACTCAGCGTATACATATGTGTTCGCACTTGTTAAGTAGGAAGGCAAAAAAATTTAGGGGAGAACCCCCTTCGATTTCAGTATTACTTGATACGCCCTTGATACCTTTGCCTTGCCATTTAGCCACCGATTCACCGTCTGAACAGGAGCGCCGATCTCAGCAGCTAGCTCATACTGCTTCTTGCCTGTCCGAGCGAGATAGCTCGAAATCTGTCGCGCTAATTCCTTCTCAGTATAGTGGCCATTTTCCATTGCAGGAGTACAATACCATATGCGTTCTCACTTGTCAAGTGGGCGATCAAAAAAATTTAGTGGGCTTATTTCTTTCTAACCTCAAAGAAGTCCTGAATACGACTAGAACTTGCAATTTTTCTAGCCAGAGGAGCAAGGGTTCTCTCTTCTGGCAAGGTAAGCGGAGTTCCGCGTTGTCGCTTGAGCATCACGCTTCTTGCATTAGTAACCACCGCATCAAAAACTTCTTGAACCGCAGAAGTGTCTTTGTCACCAAAGCAAGTAATGTCCAGCTCTGGACAGGAAGCGGCGTAGACGCCATCGCAGTTCTGGACGTCGACGCGGAAGAAGTGGATTTGCTTTGCGACAGCCTTAGCTCGCATCAGCTGATCTCCAAGCTAGAAGGACTTCCATGCAGAATAGAGCTTACTATAAGCAAAAAAAGATCTCCTGTCACCAAATTTTTACTTGACACGACTGTCCTTGGGTCGGACCGTGAGCCTACTACTAACACGCCCCATTACAGTAAATTTTCGGCCATACCGCCGTTTCATTTCCCTTTCGAAGCTTCTTACTCTTGCAGGGATATCTCCTGTGTGCAGCAAGTAGAGGTACTGCTCTGGCGTTTGCGTCTTACGATTCCGCCCAATCCAGCTAGAGAACGTAATAAAACCGTGAATGACGATTCTTGAATTTATCCATTTTCTCTCCATATCCAGCCCCGCCTTTAGAGGGAAGGCGTATAGCCCGTATGGGTTACCTGCAAGGCGCCTTGGACGATGGGATACGACACAAAACGTGGTGATGTTGGGGGTAGCCCTGGCCCCATCCTTGCCTTCCATTTCTAGGTTCCGTCTCAAGACTTTGAGATTAAGGCCAGGAAGCTTGGTGAGCAGCCTTGCCCCTACTACAGCGTATTTCTTGCGTTTATTCTTTCGATTCAGAGCAATGACTTTGCGCGCTGCGTTGGATGAGGAAGGAAAATTAATATTAGCGGTAATATGCGGCAAATGCTTTAAGAGCCAGTCTTTAGATTGTTCAAAACATTGTTCATTTGTAAGAACGCCTGAAACTTTGGAGAGATTGTTGATTTCCTTAGTGGTGATCAGGTGCTGACTAATGCGCTCAGGCCGAAAATCTACCACATGAAGGCGATTCTTAATGATGTATCCAGGCACGCCATGAAAATAGGCCTTTCGAGTATTGTAAAAGGGCACAAAGGAGCAGACAGCGCCTCCGCTTACAATCTTTTCAATAAGCTCGCGGAAAGGCGTGGCGCCATCTTTGCGAGTAACAAATACTTTGGTGTATTCGCTCTCCACAAATTGGCGCAGGAAAGCTTCGTGACTTTGAGAGCCAGATGGTCCGATGATGCCTATTCGGCGAATCTTTGGGACCCGTTTGTAGAGCCTGGGGGTGGAAGGCATGGGGAAGATAATATTATACTCCAAAGAGGCCTCTTTTCGCAGTACTGCACTGGGCCTAATGTAGGGGCCGAGGAAGGAGTTCTCTGGCCTTTACCAGTGTCAAATAGGCGCCTTCGTCATTCTTTAAGAAGTACATATTGTCATGTGCTGCGCCGCGAGAACTGCAAGAAAAGATGTCTCGACCTTCTCCATCTGTTCCCTCCCAGCGCATCAGGTATGGGGTAGTTGGATGACAAATACAGTAGGGTAGTTTTTCGTACCCATTCTTTTTTGGCAGGGGCTGCCATCGGAGTCCAAAATGAACGTCCCAGTGTGGTTGTTGGCGGATGGTGTTGCGCTCACGCTGAGCAATTAGAAGCGGAGGAATTAATGCAGCAACTGTTACGAGAGATAGGCCGGGCCCTCCGAGTAAAACGGACTTGGGGATGGCGCCAACAATGCCAGGAAGTGCCGGAATCAGCTCATGCAGAAAGTACCCGGCAAAGAAAGCCCCTGCGCCCGGTAGAATTCGCTCTGCTATTCGCACTAGGTTATCTGGCATCGATTGGAATGAATCGGCTGGGCTGTTCGCTTCTGAGACAAATTAGGCCACCCGTTCCTAAACATTTTCTTTTAACCGTGAAGCCGATTAAATTAGCCCCTTACTCTGATTTGGTCTCCCTCAAGATTTTCTTCGGCAGGAGCGACTCGCCTCCGGCTTCTTCGTCGTCGGCGTTAATGCCGGCGCAGATGCCGCGCTTCGACGCGGTGATAAATTCCACAATCGAGAGCGCTTCGGGTGATTTGCAGTCGCGTTGGATAGCCTCCAGCGCATGGGGCACGTTCAACCCCTCCCGGTATAGTAGCCGGTAGGCGCGCTTGATCTCCTCGCGCACCGCAGGCCCGATGCCGGCGCGGCGCAGGCCCACCACGTTCAACCCCTGCACGACCGCCGGGCGGCCCCCGCAGAGCATGAAGGGCGGCACGTCCTTGTTCACGGCCGACAGCGCGCTGATCATCGCGAGCCTGCCGATGCGGGTGAACTGGTGCAGCCCCACGATGCCGGAGATAAACGCCTGGTCCTGGATAATGCAGTAGCCGGTGAGGCTGGCCAGATTCACCAAGATCACGTGGTGGCCAATCTCGCAGTTGTGCGCCACGTGCGCGTTGGCCATGAGGTAATTCTCATTACCGATGACGGTCGCCGAGCCTTCCTTGGTGCCCCGATGGATCGTCACGTATTCGCGGATCGTATTGCGGTCGCCGATCTTGGTATACGTGGCGGCCCCGCTAAAACCGAGGTCCTGCGGCTGGTGCCCCACGACCGCGCCCATGTGGATCTGGTTCTCGTGGCCGAGCGTTGTGCCCGGCCCGACGTAGACGTTCATCCACAACTTGTTGCCGGAGCCGATCACTACCCCGTCTTCGATGACGCAGCCCGGGCCGATCTCATTGCCCTCGCCCAGCTGCACCTGCGCGCCGAGGGTGGCACTTGGGTGAATCTTATTCGCCATGGGCTCCTTTCGCCTGGGGGGGCAGCACCAGCACAAACTCGCCGCGCGGGGGATGGGCCTCGAAATGCGCGCGCTGGCGGCTGACGAGATCGCGCCGCGTTTCCTCAAACTGCTTGGTCAGCTCCCGGCTAATCGCCAAGGGAATGTCGCCCAGCGCTTCCTCAATGGCCGCAAGCGTCTTGAGCAACCGGTGCGGTGATTCGTACACGATCGCGGTGCGCCGCTGGCTCCACAACAACTCCAGCCGCCGCCGGCGGGGCCCCGGCTTCACCGGTAGGAAGCCCTCGAAGGTGAAGCGATCCGTGGGAAAGCCGGAGAGCACGAGGGCCGTGAGCGACGCTGAAGGGCCGGGGATGACGGTCACAGGGATCTGCTGCTCGATGGCCGCTTGAATCAGCGCGAAGCCGGGGTCGGAAATGCCGGGCATCCCGGCGTCGCTGACCATCGCGACGTCCTGGCCTTCTTCCAGCATGGCAAGCAGCCGGGTAGCTTTATGCGACGCGGAGTAGCTGTGATAGCTCGTCATCTGCGTGTGGATGCCGTGCGCTTTCAGCAGGATCGCGGTATGCCGCGTATCTTCGCAGGCGATCACATCGACGCGCTTGAGCGTCTCGATCGCCCGCAGCGTGATGTCCTGCAGGTGGCCGATGGGGGTCGCGACGACGTACAGCGTGCCGGCCATCGCGGGTTATTCAACCGTGACGCTCTTGGCGAGGTTGGGCGGCTGGTCGATGTCGCAGCCGTTGGCATCGGCCATGTAATAGGCAAACAGCTGCAGCGGGATGGCGGCGACGATCGGCGAGAGAAATTCGTCGGTCTTCGGCACGGTGATCAGGTGATCCGCGTGGCGCCGGGCCTGCTGGTCGCCTTCGGAAGCAACGACGATGCAGCTGCCTTTGCGGGCGCGCACCTCTTCGAGGTTGGAGAGCACCTTCTCATACACCGGCGAGTCGGTGGCCACGAACATCACCGGCCAGCCGCGGCGGATGAGCGAAATCGGCCCGTGCTTCATCTCGCCGGCGGCGTAGCCCTCAGCATGGATGAGCGGGCAAATCTCCTTGAGCTTGAGGGCGCCTTCCAGGGCGCTGGGATAGTTGTAGCGCCGGCCCAGATAGTAGAAATCGCGCACCCGCATGTATTTCGCCGCGATGGTCTTGATGTGGGCTTCCTGCTGCAGGGTCTTCTCCAGCGTCTCCGGCAGCTGCAAAAGCCCTTCCGCGAGCTTGCGCCATTGCGCCGGGCTGATGCCCCGACGCGCCTTGGCGAGAAAGAGCGTGAGCAGCGCCAGCGTCGTGACCTGGCACGTGTAGGCCTTGGTCGAGGCCACGGCGATCTCGGGCCCGGCGTGCGTGTACAAGACCGCATCGGCCTCGCGCGCGATGGAAGAGCCCATCACGTTGCAGATGGCCAGCACCTTGGCCCCCTGGGCCTTCGCCATGCGGATGCCAGCCAGCGTATCCGCGGTTTCGCCCGACTGCGTGATGGCCAGCACCGTCGTGTGCTTGTCGAGCATCGGGCCGCGGTAGCGGAACTCGCTCGCGAGGTCGACCACGACCGGCAGCTTGGCAAACTCTTCCAGCATGTACTCCCCCACCAAGCCGGCGTGATAGGCCGTGCCGCAGCCCAAGATCACAAACCGCGTCCGGGGATCCAGCGTCTTCAAGAAGCGCGCCGTGCGCTTGTCGAACACCAGCCGCAAGGGATCGGCCGTCAAGCGGCCAACGATGGTCTGGCGGACCGCGTCGGGCTGTTCGTGGATCTCCTTGAGCATGTAGTGCGGATAGCCGCCCTTGCGCGCCGAGGCGATGTTCCAGTTGACGGTGGTGGGTTTGCGTGTGACGGCTTTGCCGCTGAGCGTGGTGACTTTAGCACCCTGCTGCGTGAGCTCCACCACCTCGAGGTCGTTGAGATACAGCACCTTGCGCGTGCGCTCCATGATCGCGGTCGCGTCGCTGCCAAACAGCGACTCGCCCTTGCCCAGGCCGATCAAGAGGGGGCTGCCGTTACGCGCGCCGAAAATCTTGCCTGGCGCGTCCTGGCTCAGCAGGCACAGCGCGTAGGAGCCGCGGAGGTCTTTGAGCGCCAGGCGAAAGGCCTGCTCGATCGGGTGGCGTTTGGCATACTCTTCCACGAGGTGGGCTACGACCTCGGTGTCGGTCTTCGAGCGGAACCGATGGCCCGCGTTGATCAGCCGCTCCTTGAGCTCGGCGTAATTCTCGATGATGCCGTTGTGCACCAGAACCAGCTTCCCCGAGCAGTCGCTGTGCGGGTGCGCGTTGAATTCGGTGGGCTCGCCGTGCGTGGCCCAGCGCGTATGGCCGATGCCGGTGGCCCCTTTCAAGGGCTTCCGGCGCAGGGCTTCGGCCAGCACCTTCAGCTTGCCGACGCGGCGGCTCACCTGGATGCCGCGGCCATTGTTGATGGCCACGCCGGCGGAGTCATAGCCGCGGTACTCGAGGCGGCTGAGCGCCTCAAGCACGATGGGCATGGCCTCGGATTTTCCAACGTAGCCAACGATGCCGCACATGGGACCCTCAGGTTGCGCAATACACGATACGCCCGCCGACCATGGTCAGACGCGGCGCAAAATGCGTATCGAAGATGGTGAGATCCGCGCGGGCGCCGACACGCAGCGCGCCTCGCTGCCGCTCGCCCAACAGCCGGGCCGG
>JAGVGS010000167.1 GCA_020057015.1 Candidatus Omnitrophota bacterium
CCGTAACACTGGGCCGTGCACTGGCTCTACGGTACAACTGGTGTACCCATCGACGCCTCCGGCGCAAGAGATCAGAATCACCATGGCAGGAGGCTGCGTGTAAGACGCGCAGATATGACGATGAGCCCAGTCTTTCTTGTACTGAGCTTGGTAACGCTCGTCATGGGCGTCGCCTGTTTTTTGAGTCCACAGGCGATTGTGCGGCTCTCGGGTATCTTGGATCGATCGATTGTCACCATGCAGCACTCCGTGTTTCAAAAGCGAAGCGTCCGCTACGTGATGGGGCTGCTGCTCATGCTGGTGAGTTTTGGGATGTTCCGTCTGGTCTACGGCGGCTAGCGGGTCGTTACATCGCGCAGGTGGCGGTCTCTGGAGAGGGGCTGCCACCTGTTTCATTTGGGCGCCCGCGTTGACGTCGCCGACATTCGATGCGAGAATAGTGGTCACGTGTTTCGTGGGGGGCAGTAGCTCAGCTGGGAGAGCGCGACAATCGCACTGTCGAGGCCAGGGGTTCGATCCCCCTCTGCTCCACCGGTTTTTCTTGCCTAGAGTCCCTCCGCTGCGTAGTCTCCGGGAGTCCCGATGCGCCGTATCGTGATCAGCCGCAGCGCGCTTGAGAACGAGCGGGTCATCCTGCGCGACCCAGGGCTGCTGCACCATCTGCGCCGTGTGCTGCGGGTGAACCAGGGTGATGCCTTGGAATGCGTGGATGAGCAGGGGAGGATTTACCGAGGCACGATTCTCAAAAGTGACAGCCACCAGTTGATCCTTGGCGTGGCTGCACAAGAACCAGGGCGTGCTGCGAGAGGATCCGCGGTGAGCTTAGCGGCTGCCCTGGTGAAGACCGCGCGCTACGAGTGGTTGGTGGAAAAGGCCACCGAGCTGGGGATGGCCGCGTTGCTGCCGTTGATCACCCAGCGCACCACGGTGCGCCCAGCGCCGGAGCGGGCCCAGCACCAGGTGGCGCGTTGGCGCCGCATCGCCCAAGCCGCGGTGCAGCAATGCGGCGGGGTGCTCGTGCCCCGCATTGAGCCGCCGCAGAGCTTTGAGGCGCTTGCGCGGCAGTTGGGCCGCTATGGCGCGGTCTTGATGCCTACCCTGATCACCCCGGTCATGCCCTGGTCTGAGGTGGCCTCACAGGTTGCGGCTGCCAAAGACGTGCTGATTATGATCGGGCCGGAGGGCGACTTCACCGAGGCCGAGGTGCGCGCCGCGGTCTCGCAGGGCGCGCGGCCTATTTCGTTGGGTCCGGAGGTCTTGCGCTCAGAGACCGCGGCGCTCAACGCCTTGTCGATTGCACGGTATCTGCGCGGCGCATGACGGCTGAGCGCCGCCATGGGGCCGATGGGTTGTCCGCGCTCGTGTTGGCGGGGTTTGCCATGTTCTGGATCGCGCAGTGGCCGTTGCTGCCCTTTCTGATGGATTCATACTACCATCTCCTGATTGCGCGACAGATGGAAGCCGCGGGCGGCCCGATCGGATTTGAATGGTGGCAGTACGCGCCGGTGGGGCGCGCGCACCTCTATCCCCCGGTGCTGCATCTGGTGCTGCTGGCCCTGCTGAAAGCGGGAGCCGGGCCGCTGATGGCGATCCGCTTGCTTGCCGCTGGGCTGCCGCCGCTACTGCTCGCGTCGATCTATGCCGCGATGCGCCGACTACTGGGCGCTCAGGTGGCGCTTGCTTGCGTGGCGGTGGCCCTGGTGCCCTATAGTTTTCAGCTACAAGCCGGGGTAGCACTCGCAGCCACCCTCGGCATGATCGAGCTGCTGTGGCTGATGGTGACGATTGAGGAAGGACGGATACGCGCGGCGGGGCTCTTGTGGGCGCTGCTGGGCTACACGCATCTGGGCATGCCATGGATCGCGCTGGGGATGGTGGCGGCTTATGCCTGGTGGCAGCCCTCGCGGCGTCGCCAGGCAGCACAGAGCGTCTGGGGCTTGGGGCTCGTGGCGCCCTGGTGGTGGCACCTGCTGCAGCATCGGGGTGCGATGCATCCCGCGGCCCGTTATGAGAACGTGCTGTTGGATCTGACACCGGTGCTGCTGGGGTTCGCGGCGCTGGGGTTGTGGGCCTGCGTGCGGCAAGGGGGCCGATGGCGATGGTTGGTCGCCTGCGCGATGGGGTTTCTGGTCCTCGCGCCCCAATACGCGTATCGCTGGCTCTGTGGGGAAGGCCTGCTGCCGCTCATCTTGCTGGCTGGGGCAGGTTTGCTGTGGGGCAGTCAGCGGTTGTCCTGCACGCCGCGCGGCCGCGCCGCTTGGTTGGCAGCGGGCTGGGTGATGTTGCTGTGCTCGCCCACGCTGCTGCGCACCGATGAGGGCTGGCGCTGGCGCTGGCCAGACAGTGGTCTCTCGCATCTGCTAGGGGTGGAATCCAGCCCGGCTCGTGACCTATCGGTCAGCGCGCAGAGCGCGCCTTTCCAGCGCTTCTTGGTCTCGGCGGCGCTCCTGCTACGCCCCGGGGATATCTTATGGTCCAATGCGCCCTACGCACTGGGAGTGGCCGCGGCGCTGTGGGGGCAGCCCACGTCAACGGCCATGCTCGATGAGATGACTCCTGTGCGGCCGATGGATCCGCAGCAATCGGCGAGCCTGTTGGTGTGGTTCAAGCTGCCCGGCGGCCCGGAAGTGGCGCAGGCGCTTCGGGACCAGCCACTGCAGCGGGTCATGGAGGATGATGTCGCCGTGATCTTCCGGCGTGAGGGCCCTGTCGCGCACGTGCCCCAGCCGAAGGCGGTCATGCCAGCGGGCTGGGCGCTGGGCCTGCTGGGTGCCGCTGCCCTGCTTGTGGGCTATGATCTGACGAGACAGCGAACGGAAAGCTCTGTATAATGCATTTTTTCACCGGCTCGTGAACCGCGAGCTTAAAGGAGTGTGTGTTCCATGTCTGAGGTAAAGGAAATTTTCATCAGCACCGATGCGCAGGAAACGCGCGTCGGGGTCACCGAAAACAAGCGCCTCGATGAATACCATGTTGAGCGCGCGGCCGACCCGCGCATGGTCGGCTCGATCTACAAAGGCCGGGTGACGTCCATCGTGCCGGGGATCGGTGCGGCCTTCGTCGACATTGGCCTGGGCAAGAACGGGTTTCTGTACGTGGCGGACATCATCGAGCCGGTCGCGGCCGAAGATGCCGAGCTGGATGAGGAAGGCCAGCCCGCGGAAAAGAAGCCCGCCCCGCACCCTCGGCGCTCGCGCATCGAAGAAATCCTCAAGGTGAACCAGGAAATCCTGGTGCAGGTGGTGAAGGAGCCCTTCGGCACCAAGGGCTCGCGGCTCACGACGCACATCAGCCTGCCGGGGCGCTACATGGTGCTCATGGTCAATGACGCGCGCATGGGCATCTCGAAGCGCATCGGGGATGCCCAGGAGCGCGCGCGCCTGCGCGGCATTTTGAATAAGCTGCGCTTCTCCAAAGAAGCGGGGCTGATCATCCGCACCGCGGGGGCCGGCAAGGAGGAGAAGGATTTGGCGCGCGACGTGAAGTACCTCTCGCGCATCTATCAGCAGAGCAAGCGCATCAGCGGCCGGGCCAAGGCGCCGGTGTGCGTGTACCAGGAATACCCGGTGGCCCAGCGCGTGATCCGCGATAGCTTCACCGAGGATATGCAGCGGGTCGTGGTCGACAATAAGGAAGAGTTCCACAGCCTGCGGCGCTTCCTGAATGACCTCATCCCCGGGGTGAAGGTGCGGCTCGATTTATATCAGGGTGAACAGCCCTTGTTTGAAAAAGAAGGGCTGGATGACCAGATCGAATCGCTCTTCGACAAGCTGGTGCAGCTGCCTTCGGGCGGCTCCATCGTGATTGAGCCCACCGAAGGCATGGTCGCGATTGACGTGAATACCGCCAAGTTCACCGGACGGCGCAACCTGGAAGAGACGGCGTTTCAGGTCGATAAGGAGGCGGCGGTGGAGGTGGCGCGCCAGCTGCGGCTGCGCGATATCGGCGGCATCGTGATCATCGACTTCATCGACCTGGATATCCCGGGCCATCGGCGCGAGCTCGTAAAGGTGCTGGAAGATGCGCTGGGGAAGGACCGCGCCAAGACGAACCTGGTGTCGTTCTCCGAGATCTGCGTGGCCGAGCTGACGCGCCAGCGCATGCGCCGCTCGGTGCAGACCGTGAGCCACCAGCCCTGCCCGTATTGTCATGGCAAAGGCAGCATCAAGTCCGTGGTCACGGTGGCCATCGAGGCGATCCGGCAGGCCAAGCAAGCACTCAAGAACGCGCAGCACAAGACCCTCGAGCTGCTGGTGCACCCCCAAGTGGCCGTGCGGCTGCTGCAGGAGGATCGGCCGGCGCTCAGTGCCTTGGAATCCCAGAGCCGCTCCAAGGTGCTGGTGCTCTCGGATCCGACCCTCCATGTGGAGCAGGTCAAGCTGAATATCAGCGGTTGACCCCTTCGGGCTGCTGACTTATACTACTAGGCTATCTGAAGCAAGGAGCCTCTATGTACGCAATCATCGAATGTGGCGGCCGGCAGTGGAAGGTGGAGCCTGGCACGCACCTGTTGACCAACCGGCGCGCGGCCCCCGTGGGATCGACCGAAACGCTGGAGCAGGTGCTGTTCGCGCATGATGGCCAGCACGCCAAGATCGGCCAGCCGTATGTGGCCGGCGCGCAGGTCGTCTGCGAGGTGCTCGAGCATCGCCTGGGCCCGAAGGTGATTTCCTATTACTTCCGCCGCCGAGAGAACTGGCGCAAGACGGTGGGCCACCGCCAGCCGCTGACCCGGCTGCTGGTCAAAGCAATCGTCCTCGATGGCAAGTCGACCAGCGCGGCCGCGAAGACCGAGGCCAAGAGTGCAGGCAAGACCGACATCAAGCCCAAGGCGGCCCGCAGCGTGACGAGCCTGAAGACGACCGTCACGCCGGCGCCTAAGCGCGTGCCGAGTAAGCCGCGCAACATCAAGTAACCAGCGCAGTGTTCGAGGGACACGATGGCACATAAAGCCGGAGCCGGGTCAACAAAGAACGGGCGTGATAGCGCCGGACGCCGCTTAGGGATCAAGCGCTATGCCGGGGAATGGGTCACGGCAGGGGCGATCCTGGTGCGCCAGCGCGGCACGGTCTTCAAACCAGGATGGTTCGTAGGCGTGGGGGGCGATTGGACGCTCTACGCCCGCAAAGAGGGGTTTGTCCGGTTCCCGAAACCCCACGTGATCAGCATTGAACCAGCCGCCGCACCCGCTGCGGGTGCTGCGTAACTTTTCCCACCCTTCACGCGGTCTTTGGCCGCACGGCCATGCAATTTGTCGATCGCGTTCAAATTACGGTAAAGGCCGGTGATGGCGGCCGGGGCTGCCCCTCGTTTGCCCAGCCGCCCTATACCCGCTATCCCTATCCCGATGGCGGGGATGGGGGGCCCGGGGGCCACGTGATCCTCCGCACCGATCCTAACGTCGCTACCCTGCTGGATTTCCAGTTCCGGCATGAGTATGTGGCCGGGCGCGGGGGCCACGGCGGCAGCAACACCAAAACCGGCAAGCGCGGGGAGGATCTCATCGTCCGGGTCCCTGTGGGCACCGTGGTCCAGGAAGCCGGCACCGGCGTCGTGCTGCGCGACCTCGCACAGCTGAACGAAGAGGTGATTATTGCCACGGGCGGGCGCGGGGGCTTAGGAAACGCCACTGCCCATGAAGCCCGCCCAGGCCAGCTCGGCGAGGTGCGCGAGTTGGTGCTCGAGCTAAAGCTCATCGCCGATGTCGGGCTGGTGGGCTTTCCCAATGCCGGGAAATCATCGCTCTTGAGCCGCATTTCCACGGCGCGCCCGAAAGTAGCGGCCTATCCGTTTACCACGCGCTATCCGGTGCTGGGGGTGGTCCAGGTGCCTCAGCGGGGGGTTTTCGTGGCCTGTGATATCCCGGGCTTGATCGAGGGGGCCCATGAAGGCCGGGGCATGGGGTTTGAGTTTTTGCGCCACGTGGAGCGCACGCGCGTGCTGGTGCATGTGATCGATATGGCTGCGGTGGATGGCCGGGAGCCTCTGGCAGCCTACCGCCAGCTCAATGAGGAATTGATATCCTACAGCCCGATGCTGGGCGAGCGCCCTCAGCTGATCGCCGCCAACAAGATCGATCTGCCTGAGGCCCAGGAGCACTTGAAACGTTTTCGCGAAGCTGTCACCGAACCCGTGTGGCCGATCTCGTGCGCAACCGGTGCGGGGTTGCCTGAGCTGTTGCACGCCGTCTGGGAGGCCCTGCAGCGATGAATCTTGCGCGCGTGATCATTAAGGTGGGCAGCAGCGTGCTGACCGATGCGCGCGGCCAGTTGTTGCCGGCGCGGATTGAGCAGCTCTGCGCCCAACTGGCCCAATGTATCCGGGAGCATCGCCAGCCGCTGCTGGTGTCCTCAGGCGCGATCGCTTGCGGCATGGCGCGCCTCGGCCTCACCCGGCGCCCGAAGGCGCTGGCCCAGCTGCAAGCGTGTGCCGCCATCGGCCAGGGCGAGCTCATGCGGCTCTATACGGCCGCATTTGAGCGGCACGGCGTGATGGTGGGCCAAGTGTTGCTGACGCAGGAGGATCTCTCCGATCGCCGGCGCTACCAGAATGCCAAGCAAACGCTGCTGACCTTGCTGCACCGTAGGGTGGTGCCCATCATCAACGAGAATGACACCGTGGCGGTGGAGGAGATCACGTTTGGCGATAATGACCGCCTCGCCGCGCTGGTCGCCTGCGCGGTGGACGGGCAGTTGTTAATCCTCTTGACCGATGTGGATGGCGTGCTGGAGCATGGCCAGCCGATGGCGCGCATTGAGACCGCGCGCTCGTTAGCGCACATTCCGCTGCAGCGCCACAAGCGCCAGACCACGAAAGGCGGGATGTCTTCGAAGCTGGAGGCGGCGCGGATTGCCGGCCACAGCGGCCTGCCGACCGTGATCGCCAACGGCATGACGCCGGGCATCATCGGCCGAATTCTGGCCGGAGAAGCGGTGGGCACCCTGGTGGTGCCGCCCCCAAGCCGGCTGACGGCCAAGCGCTGGTGGATTGCCTTCGGCTTGCGCCAACCCAAGGGCCGGGTGGTGGTGGATGCCGGCGCGGTGCAGGCGCTGCATCGAGGCAAGAGCTTATTGTACTCCGGCATTGAGGCGGTGCGCGGCGGCTTTGAGAGCGGCCACGTGGTCGCGCTGGTCGATGGCGAGGGCCGCGAGATCGCGCGCGGGGTCAGCACGCTTTCCGCGATAGAGCTGAATCAGGTGAAGGGCCTTAGCAGCGCCGAGGCGGCGCGTCAACTGGGCCGGCCGCGGCTGCAGGAGGCGATCCATCGCGATCATCTCGTGCTGGCCCAGGAGTGGGCAACGACATGAGCGATGCGATGCAGGAGCAGGTCGTGGATATCGCACGGCAGGCCAGGGAGGCCTGGCGAGTGCTGGCCCAGACGTCGACGGCCCGTAAGAACGACGCGCTGCGCGCCATGGCCCAACACTTGCGCGCGAAGCGCGCAGCGATCCTGGAAGCCAATGGCCGCGACGTACAGGCGGCCCGAGGGGCACTGCTTTCCGCCGCCATGATTGACCGGCTCACCCTCAGCGAGCAGCGCCTACAGGAGATGGTGGACTCGGTGGAGGCGGTGATCGCGCTGCCCGATCCGGTGGGCGAGGTCCTGCGCAGTTGGCGGCGGCCCAATGGCCTCGAGATCCGCAAGGTGCGCGTGCCGCTGGGCGTCGTGGGCATTATTTACGAATCTCGGCCCAACGTCACCAGCGAGTGCGCCTCGCTGTGCCTGAAGAGCGGCAATGCCGTGATCTTGCGCGGCGGCTCAGAGGCGCAGGGCTCCAATCAAGCGATCGCGCAGGCGCTGCAGACAGCGCTGCGCGAGGCCGGGCTGCCGGCCGCGGCCATCAGCATGCTGCCCACGGCCGATCGCGCAGCGGTGGACGCGCTGCTACAGCTGGATCAGTACGTGGATGTGATCATTCCCCGCGGCGGCGAGACGCTCATCCGCAAGATCACTGAAACCTCCCGCATCCCGGTGATCAAGCATGCCAAGGGCGTCTGCCATGTGTACGTGGATCAGGCCGCCGATCTCTCGATGGCCGAAGCGATTGCCGTGAATGCCAAGTGTCAGCGCCCGGGCACGTGCAATGCCATGGAGACGCTGCTGGTGCATCAGGAGGTCGCGGCGATCTTCTTGCCGAACGTGTTGAAGGCGCTGCGCCAAGCGCGCGTGGAGGTGCGGGGCGACGCCGCCACCCGCGCGATCGCCCCGGAGGTGAAGCCGGCTACCGAGGAGGACTGGGGCACCGAGTATCTGGACCTCATCTTGGCCATTCGCGTGGTGCCCTCATTGGACGCAGCGGTGGCGCATATCGCGCGCTATGGCTCTTCTCATTCCGATGCGATCGTCACCGCCGACACCCAGGCGGCTGAGCGTTTTGTCCAGGCGGTGGATTCGGCGGCCGTGTACGTGAACGCCTCCACGCGGTTCACCGACGGGTTTCAGTTTGGCCTCGGGGCAGAGATCGGCATCAGCACCGACCGGCTGCACGCGCGCGGGCCCATGGGGCTTGAAGAGCTCACGACGTATAAGTACATCGTCCACGGCCAAGGCCAACTCCGTCAATGAACAAGTGCCAGACACTTGAGGTGTCAGACACTTCACGTGCCAGGCACTTCCGCTGATGCGCATCGGCCTCTTCGGCGGCACGTTCAATCCGATCCATCTGGGCCACTTGTTGCTGGCGGAAACCGCGCGCGAGACCCTGCAGTTGGACCGGGTGGTCTTTATCCCAACGCGGCAGCCGCCGCATAAGACCGCGCGCGGGCTCTTGCCCGGCCCGCAGCGCTTGGAGATGGTGCAGCTGGCGATCAAGAACCACCCGGCCTTCGTGGCCTCGGACATCGAGCTGCAGCGCCCCGGGGCCTCCTACACGATCGATACGGTGCGCGCCCTGCGCGCCCAGTTGCCGCTGCAGGCGAAACTCTTTCTGCTGGTAGGTCAGGACCTCTTGGGCGTCAAGTGGGCGGCGTGGGAGGAAATCCAGCGGCTGTGCACGCTGGCGGCGGCGCGCCGTCCCCAAGCGCCGAAACCTAAAAAACAGACGGGCATCAAGTGGCTCGACATGCCCCAGCTGGACATCGCTTCTTCGGATATCCGCAAGCGGGCGGCGGCCGGCCGCTCGATCCGGTATCTGGTCCCTGGCGTGGTGGCGCGCTATATTGAGGCACACCAACTCTACCGGAGGGCTGCATGATCCGCGCGTACCTTTACACGGGCAACGGGCACGTGGAGACGCAGGTGCCGGCGGCGCGGTTTCGCGAAGCACTGGCGCGTGAGGACTGCTTACTCTGGCTCGACATCGAGGGGCCGGAGGATAACGAGATCGAGCTGCTGCTGGAGGTCTTCGAGCTGCACCCGCTGACGGTGGAGGACTGCATCCTGCCCAACGTCCGCCCCAAGCTCGAAGAGTTCGAGCGCTATTGCTTCCTGGTGCTGCAGGGCATGCGCCGCAGCGAGGGGCAGCTCAAACCCCTCGAGGTCGATGTCTGCCTCGGCGCGAACTTTCTCATCACCGTACGCAGCGAGGCGTGCAAGAGTGTCGATGACAACTGCGTCCGGGTCGAGAAGCGCTCGCCTATTTTTCAAAACGGGGCGGACCATCTCTGCTATGCCATTGTGGACTCGCTGATGGACAGCTACCTGCCGGTGCTGGATGAGATCGAGGAGCGGGTCGACCAGCTCGAAACGCGCCTGCTGGAAGAGCACAGCGACCAGAATGTGAAGGACCTGCTCACGGTGTACCACGATCTCATGACGGTGCGCCGTAGCCTCACCCCCCACCGCGATATCCTCGCACGCCTGAGCCGCGGCGATATGCGTTTCATCCGGCCGGCCAATAGCCTGTATTTCCGCGACACGCACGACCGCCTGCTGCGCATCAGCGATTTGGTGGATTCGGCTCGCGAGGTCACGACCATGTCGTTGGAGGCCCACGCGACCATCGTCTCCAACCGTCTGAATGAGAACATGAAAACAATGACCGCCTTTGCCACCCTGGCTCTGCCGCTGGTGATCGTGACAGGCATTTTTGGGATGAACTTCAGCGAGCACCCAGAGCTGGGCCCCCCGTGGCTCTATTCGGTCTTGAGTGCCTTGTTTATCGTCTCCATGCCTGTGATGTGGCATCTGTTCCGCAAGCGAAAATGGTTATAGGCGTTCCGGTTCTACTCTTGCTGCTCACGTTGATGGCTGTCTCGGCCATCGTCTCGGCCTCCGAAGCGGCCCTGCTCTCCGTCAACAAGGTCCACCTGCGGCATCTCATGGAGCAGGGGCATGTCGGGGCAAAGCTGACGTATCGCCTGCTGACTCAGATGGATCATGTCATCGGCACGCTGCTGGTGGCCAACAATCTGGTGAACGTGGCGATCTCGGCGATCAGCTCCTGGATCTTCGTCAGCCTCCTGGGCTCGGAGCGCGGGCTGGTGGCCGCCACCATCGGCGTGACCGTGGTGTTGCTGGTCTTCTGCGAAGTCGCCCCGAAGTTCATCGGCGCCACGCACCCCGAGGCCGTGATGTTTTTGGCCGCGCGGCCCTTGCGGGGCCTCATGGCCGTGCTCTATCCTGCCGCCGCGTTCTTTACGTGGACCGGGCGCAGCCTATTGCGGCTGCTGCGCATCCCGGCGCGGCGCCATTCGGCCCTGGTGACGGAAGAAGAGATCAAAGTGATGATTCAGATGGGGCGCGAGGCCGGGGTGCTGGCCGAGCACGAGCTGCGGCTGCTGCAGAGGATTTTTGAGTTCAGCGACTCCACAGTCCGGGATGCGATGGTCCCTCGTGAAGATATTGCCGGCATTGACCTCAGCCTGCATCCCGATGAGGCCTTGGATGCGCTGGTAGAGACCGGGCACTCGCGGATCCCGGTGTACCGGCAGCATCTGGATCAGATCGAAGGCGTCATCTATGCGCGCGACGTGCTGGTGATGATGCGCCATGGCGGGGTCTTCGTGCTGGCCGATCTGGTGAGGCCCGTCATGCGCGTGCCGCCCGAGCGCCGGCTGGCAGAGCTCTTGAGCGCCTTCCAGCTGGAAAAATCGCAGATCGCCATCGTGCAGGATGCGCAGCGCCGGACGCTGGGGCTGGTCACGATTGAGGATCTCATGGAGGAAATCGTCGGCGAGATCCGGGAGGACTTAGAGCACCTAACAGAATGAGCATGCGGTCGCGCTGGGCCAAGCTGCAAGCCGCGCAAGGCGCGAGGAGTGTGGCGTGCCAGGCCTGCCGGTACGCGAGCGACGAGCCACGCCGCGCGGCGACGCAGATGGGCCCAGCCCATGGCCACCCGATTGGCTGCGGCGCCAGGCGGCCAGCTGCGGCGTCGCTCCTCTTCGTCGTACCGCTGCCTGCTGGTACGTCTTCGTCGTTGCTCCTGGCATCTGACCGCCTGGCGCTCGCAACGCGACCACATCCTCATTCTGTTAGGTGCTCTTAGGGCGAAAGAGTTGACAGGTTGTCGAAGCGCGTGTTAGGCTTGTCCGGTCTTGAGCATCGTGTGGCAGGCAAACAGGAGGGATCATGGAAGCTTATTGCGTGAAATGCAAGGCCAAGCGTGAGATGAAGGACGCCAAGCAAGTGAAGATGAAGAACGGCCGCAATGCGATGAAAGGCAAGTGCCCCACCTGCGGTACTGGTCTGTACCGCATTCTCGCGTCCTAAGCGCGTGACCTCGGAAACGAAAGCTCTCGCCGCCGCCGCGGCGGCCCAGGAGAAGCACGCCGAAGCCGTGGTCGTGCTTGACTTACGGGCGCTGTCGGACGTGACGGATTTCTTTCTGGTCTGCACGGCGCAGAGCGCCCCGCAGCTGGAGGCGATCCGCCACGAGATCGAGCACGCCTTGGCCAAACAAGGCGGGGTGTGGCACGCCGAAGGCATGAGCAGCGCCCCGGTGCGCGAGACCGGTCAGCCGCCCCCCCAATGGCTGCTGATGGATTGCGGCGATGTGGTGGTGCATCTGCTGGATGAGCGCGCGCGCGCGTTCTACCGGCTGGAAGAGCTTTGGGCCGATGCGCCGCGCTTGAGCCTGCCGGCCGCTTCTCCCGCGCGCTAAGCTTCCAAGGACGCCCCATGCGTGGGATCGAAGCCAAGTTAAGCCAAGCGCTGCATGCCGCGGTGGCCCAGTTGCCCCCGCCGCAGCCCGTGCCTGAATCCGCCTGCCGCTGGGAGATTTCCAAGGAGCTGGCCTTCGGCGACTTGGCCAATGCCGTGGCCTTCCGCCTTGCCTCCCAGCTCAAACAGCCCCCGCAGCGTTTGGGTGAACAGCTCGCCACGCTCTTTAGGGAGCAGTGCCAAAGCCACGGGCTCGCGGCTGCGATCGACCGCGTGGAAGTGAAGGGCGGGTACCTGAATGTGTTCCTAGCCCAACGCGCCCTGGTGCAGATCCTGCAGGACATCCTCGCGCAGCGCGAGCGCTTTGGCGTCTGCCCGCCGCAGCCCGAGGCCTCGGTCAATCTGGAGTTTGTGAGCGCGAATCCTACCGGCCCGCTCAGCGTGGCACATGGCCGCCAAGCAGCGGTGGGTGATGTGCTCGTACGGCTGTTGCGCTCGCAAGGCTATGCCGTGACGGCCGAATACTACCTGAATGACGAGGGCCGGCAGATCGAGCACTTGGGCCGCTCGTTGCGCTTGCGGTATCTCGAGCTGTGCGGCAAGCCAGAGCTGTTTCCGGAAGATGGGTATCATGGGGCGTATGTGAAAGAGGTGGCCGCGGCCTTCAAGGCGCAGCATGGGCAGCGATATCTCGAGATGCCGGAGGCCGAGGCCCTGCCGGCCTTCATGGCGTACGGCATGGAGCAGTTGCTCGCCGAGATCCGGCGCGACCTCGAGCGCTTCGGCCTACGCTTCGAGCAGTGGAGCAGCCAGCGCTGGGTGCGCACCTCGGGCCGGCAGGAGGAGGCCTTGCAGGAGCTGCGCGCGCGCGGTGCCCTCTACGAAGCAGAGGAGGCGACCTGGTTTGCCTCCACCCGGTTCGGCGATGACAAGGACCGCGTCGTGCGCAAGCGCGATGGGGAAATGACGTACCTGGCCCCGGATATCGCGTACCACCGCTGGAAGTTCGAGCGCGGGTTTGCGCGGATCGTAAATTTGTGGGGGCCGGACCACCATGGCTATGTCGCCCGCGTGAAAGCGGCCATGACCGCGCTGGGGCTTCCCACCGAGCGGCTGATCGTGCGCATCGTCCAGCTCGTCACGCTCACGCGCGCCGGCAAGGTCGTGCCGATGTCCAAGCGCCAAGGCGAGTTTGTCACCTTCCGCGAAATCATGGATGAAGTCGGCGTGGATGCCACCCGGTTCTTCTATCTCATGCGCACGATGGACAGCCCGCTGGACTTTGATTTGGATCTGGCCAAGGCGCAGTCTCAGGAGAACCCGGTGTATTACATCCAATACGCGCATGCGCGCATCAGCAGCATCCTCACCAAGGCCCGCGTGGGTTGGTGGCACCGCTGGCACCCCCCGCTGGAGCGGTTGAGCAGCCCGGAGGAGCGCGCCCTGATCCGCACGCTGTTTCAATATCCGGTGGTGCTGCGGCTGTGCGCCACGGCCCTGGAGCCTCACGGCCTCACCATCTACTTGCGCCGCCTCGCAGAGATCTTTCACGTGTTCTATACCAAGCACCGGGTCATCGCCGACGATGCCCGGCTGTCGGCCGCGCGCCTCGTGCTGATCCGCGCGACCCAGCGCGTGTTGGCCAACGGGCTGGGCCTGATGGGGATCAGCGCCCCGCAGCGCCTCGTGCGTACCGACGAGCTGTAGAAAAGTGTCAGGCACTTCAAGTGTCTGACACTTCCACTGATGCTGGAATATTGCCGGCTCTACACGCACCAAACCCATACCCCCCAGGCGCTGGTCGAGCAGCTGGTGCGCCTGGGCTACGAGCGGGTCGACGCGGTGGCGACGGGCGGCGAGCTGGCCCTGCGCGGCGGCGTGCTCGATGTGTTTCCCGCCACCTTTGAATCCCCGGTGCGGATCGCGTTTGATCACAGTCGCATCCTGTCCATCCGCAGCTATAATCCCAAGACCCTGGAGACGCTGGATCGGCACATGATGCTGGTGATCCTGCCGCGCACGATCCGGACCAGGCCCTCAGCCGAGCTGCCCTTTGAGGCGTTCGTGGATTTGCAGGAAGGTGATCTCGTGGTCCATCTGCAGCACGGCATCGGCCGCTACCGCGGCCGGCGCGCCATGCCGCAAACCGCGGTGCACCCGCGCTACCGCCAGCACGCGGCAGGAGGCCCCGGTGAGGCGCTTAAGGGCGCCGAGGTGCTGGTGCTGGAATACGCCGGGGGCGACCGCCTGTACGTGCCGCTGGATCAGCTGCACCTGGTGCAGAAGTATGCCACGTTCGGAGGCCGGGCCCCGGCGCTGCACAAGCTGGGCGGCACGGCCTGGGACCGGGCGAAGGAAAAGGCCGTCGTCAACGCCTGGGCCTATGCCAAGACGCTGCTCGAGACCCAGGCGCGGCGCCTCGCCCTGCCGGGCCATGCCTTCCCGGCGGATCATGAATGGCAAGCGGCGTTTGAGCAGGCGTTTCCTTTCCGCGAGACGGTAGACCAGACCCGCGCCACGGCCGAGGTGAAGCGCGACCTCGAGGCTGCCCGGCCCATGGACCGCCTGCTCTTGGGTGATGTGGGGTATGGGAAGACCGAAGTCGCTATCCGCGCGGCGTTCAAAGCCGTCATGGGCCAGAAGCAGGTAGCGATCCTGGTGCCCACCACGATTTTGGCCTATCAGCACCATCGCACCCTCACCAAGCGGGCCGGGGGGTTTCCGGTGCGCGTGGATATGCTGACGCGTTTTCAAAGCGAGGCTGAGCAGCGCGACACACTTGCCGCGTTACTGCAGGGACAGTGCGATATCGTCATCGGCACCCACCGGCTGCTCTCCGGCGATGTGCGGTTCAAGGACCTCGGGTTGCTGATCATCGATGAGGAGCAGCGCTTCGGGGTGCAGGATAAGGAGCAGCTCAAGCACTGGCGCTCACAGCTCGATGTGCTGACGCTCTCAGCCACGCCGATTCCGCGCACGCTGTACCTCTCGCTGGCCGGGGCGCGGGATATGTCCCTGGTCATGACGCCGCCGGAGAACCGGCATCCGGTCGAGACGCAAGTGGTCGATGAAGAAGCCGCCTCGGTGCAGCGCTGGGTGCGCAGGGAATTGGCGCGTGACGGGCAGGTGTATATCGTGCATAATCGTGTACGAAGCATCCATCGGGTGGCCGAGGAGATCGGCCGGCTGGTGCCTGAGGCGCGCCTCGGGGTGGCGCACGGCCAGATGCGGGAAGACGAGCTGGAGCACGTGATGCTCGCGTTCATGGGCGGGCAGCTAAACGTGCTTGTGACCACGACCATCATCGAATCCGGGATCGACATCCCCAACGTCAACACGCTCATCGTGCGGCAGGCCGAGCATTTCGGGCTGGCCGAGCTGTACCAGCTGCGCGGGCGCGTGGGGCGGTTTGACCGCAAGGCCTATGCGTATCTCATGATCTCGAAAGGGGCGGTGTTGAGCCCTGAGTCGCGGCAGCGGCTGGATGCCATGATGGCGCATACCGCATTAGGCTCAGGGTTCAACATCGCGATGGAGGATCTCAAATTGCGCGGGGCAGGTAACTTGCTCGGGGTGGAGCAATCAGGGCAGATCAGCGCGGTCGGCTTTGACCTATATTGCCGGCTGTTGCGCGATGCGGTGGGCCGCCTGCGCCAAGGCGAAGAGAGCCCTGCCGGCGAGCTGCGGCAGCTGGCGCACCTCTCGGCTTCGGCATGAGCAGGCAGCGGATCGGCTGGGGGCTGGTGTTGGCGTGCAGCGTCGGGCCCTCGCTTGGTTGGGCGCAGATTGTCAATCGCATCATCGCCGTGGTGAATGATGATGTGATCACCGAAGCGGACGTGATGTCTCAGGTCAACGCCCTCCTGGAGCTGCCGGAGGAAGCCGCGGCCCCGACGGATCCGCTTCAACTGCAGCGCACGGTGCTGCGCCGGCTCGTCGAAGAGCAACTGCTGTTGCAGGAAGCCCGCAAGCTGGAAGTGACCGTGTCTCCCGAAGAGGTCGCGCAGCGCCTGCAGCAGGTCCGCCAGCGCGCCGGTTCTGAGGCCGCGTTTCGCCAGTGGCTCGACGAAGCCCACACCTCGGAAGAGCGGCTGAAGGAGCGTCTGCGCGAACAGCTGATGGTGCAGCGGCTGATCGATGGCAAAGTCCGGGCCACCATTGTGGTCAGCCCCCAGGAGATCGCCGGCGAAGTGGCCAAGCGCCCTGACTTGACGAAGTCCAGCTCGCGCCTGCGCGTCTTTGGCCTGTTGGTGCGCACCGGGTCGACCCGCTCGCCGGAAGAAGCGCGGGGCCTGGCGAATGACCTGCGCAAGCAGTTGGTAGGCGGCGCAGAGTTTGCTCAGGTGGCGCGCGCGCATTCAGAGGACCCGCATGCCGAAGAGGGCGGGGACATGGGTTGGATCGCAGAAGGCGAGCTGTTGCCTGAGCTCGATGCTGCTTTGACCCCGCTGCAGCCTGGCGAGCTCTCACCCGTCATCGAGACGCGCTTAGGCTTCCATGTGCTGCGGTTGGTGGATCGCCGCAGCGCCTCGAGCCTATCGATGCGAGAGGCCCACCGGGCCATCTACGAGCAACTCTACCAATTGAAGTTCCAGCAGCAGATGGGAAAATGGCTCAACGACCTCAAGCGCGCCGCCTACATCGAACTGCCCGCCCTGCCGGAGTAATCGCTCTCACCGCCGGCGATCCTGCCGGCATTGGTCCTGAAGTCCTGCTGAAAGCGCTGCGCCCACCACCGCGCCGAGGCACGCCAGCATTGGTGGTCATCGGGCACCTCGCCGTGTTTCACGATCTGGCCCGCCGGCTGCGGCTGAACCTGCCGGCCTGGCAGGTCGTCTTAGCGCCGGACGTGCTCCACGAGGCACGCGCCGGCGTGTGGTTCTGGGACTTACCCGACTCTCCTCGTGTGGTGTGGGGGCGCAGTTCTGCGGCGACGGGGGCGGCTGCGCTGGCCGCGCTCAAGGCGGCGATGCAGCTGTGGCGCGCCGGGTGTTTAGCCGGGCTGGTGACGGCTCCGCTGACCAAGTGGGCGGTGGCCAAGAGGTTGCCGGGCTTTGTCGGGCAGACCGAATGGCTGACACAGGCCACCGGGGCCAAGCACGTGCTGATGAGCTTTGTCGCCGAGCGCCTGCGCGTGGTCGTGCTCACCCGCCATATCCCTTTAGGTGCAGTCCCCGGTCGATTGACCCGGCCGCTGCTGCGCACCAGCCTGCAGGTATTGGATCATGCGCTGCGTCGAGAGTTTGGCATACGCCGCCCTCGCATTGCGGTCTGCGGCGTCAATCCGCATGCCGGTGAGGCCGGGCGCTGCGGCACCGAAGAGCAGCGCCTCATGCGTCCGGTGCTGCGCGCGCTGCGCACCCAAGGCCTGCGATGCGAAGGCCCCTGGGCTGCCGATGGGCTCTTTGGTTCGAGCGCCCTGGCGCACTATGATGCGGTCGTTTGTGCCTACCACGATCAGGGGCTGATTCCGTTTAAAATGCAGGCGCGCGACCAGGGGTGCCAGACCAGCTTAGGACTGCCCTTCGTGCGCACATCACCAGACCACGGCAGCGCGCTGGATATCGCCGGGCAGGGGGTGGCGAACCCCGGCTCGATGCGTTATGCCTTGAGGCTGGCTTATCGCCTCATCCGCGGATGCTGAACCCCAGGGAGCTGAAGGCGTTCCTCGGGACGCATGAGCTGCAGCTGATCAAACGCTTAGGGCAGCATCATCTCATCGATGCGCAGGTGGTGTCTCGGGTCTTGAGCCATCTGGCCGTAGCACCGGGGCAGCGCGTCGTAGAAATTGGACCAGGCCTTGGAGCGCTGACTCAGCCGTTGGCGGCGCAGGGGACGAAGGTGATCGCAATCGAGATCGATCGCAAGGTCGCTCATCTGCTGCGCGAGCGGCTGCGCGCCTATCCTCAAGTCGAGGTGGTGTGCGAGGATATCTTGACGTATGCCTGGCCGCTGGATCCGCCGGTGATCGTGTTGGGCGCCATCCCGTATCACATCACCTCGGAGATCCTCGTCAGCCTCTTTGCGCATCGCGCCCTTATTCAGCAGGCCGTGCTGATTATGCAAAGGCAAGTCGCGGCGCGCCTGGTGGCTTCTCCAGGCACGAAAGCGTATGGGCGTCTGAGTTTGCTGGTGCAGTACGCGTGGGCCGCCGAGCGCTTGTTTGACATTCCACCGGGGGCGTTCTTCCCGCCGCCGCGCGTGGATTCCACGTGCGTGCAGCTGCGCCCGCATGCCGCAGCCCCGGTGGCGGTGCGGGATGAGCAGGCGCTATTTGCCCTGGTGAAAGCCGCCTTTGCCCAGCGGCGCAAGACGCTGGTGAACACGCTCACGCATGACCCGCAGCGGCCCTGGGGCACGCGCGAGACCATCCAACAAGCGCTGAGGCACCTGCAGCTGCCGCTCAGTGTGCGCGGCGAAGCCTTGTCGCTGCCGCAGTTTGCCGCGCTGGCCAATGAGCTGGCCTTGCGTTGACGCGCTGCGGTGATCTCGGTATAGTGGCACCACTAGCATGGCCGTTGTGACGCCCCAGATCGTCGAGCAAGTCGCCCTGCTCGCCCGGCTGCGCCTCGAGGGCGAAGCGCTGAGCGCAACCGTGGCACAGCTCGATCGCATCCTCGAATACGTGAAGCGCTTGCAGGCTATTCCTACCGAGGGGGTGGAGCCCACCAGTCACGTCTTGCCCTTGTCCAACGTCATGCGCGCCGATGCGCCGCAACCCTCGCTAGCGCAAGAGGCCGTCTGCCGCATGAGCCCCTCGGCGCAGCCGCCCTTCTTCAAAGTCCCCAAAGTGATTGAAGGCTGATGCCTGCCGCCTCGTGGCTCGCCCAGCCCATGCACGTCTTGCAGCCGGCCCTGGCGCAGGGCACGCTTTCGCCAGCGGCGGTAGTGGAGGAGCTGCTGGCGCGCTTAGCCTCGCACAATCCTGCGCTGCAGGCGTTCTTGGAGGTGTCGACAGAGCGGCTGCGCGCGCAAGCCCACGCGCTCAGCCAGCAGCCGCGCCAAGGGAAATTGTACGGCGTCCCGATTGCGCTGAAGGACAACCTGTGCCTGCAAGGCGAGCTCACCACGTGCGCTTCAAGGATTCTGGAAGGCTTCCGCGCGCCCTACGATGCCACGGTGATTACGCGCCTGAAGGCCGAAGGCGCCTTACTGGTGCCTCGCGCGAACATGGACGAATTTGCCTTTGGCTCTTCCACAGAAAACTCGGCCTTCGGCTTAACCCGCAATCCCTGGGATGCCAGCCGCGTGCCGGGGGGCTCCAGCGGGGGCTCGGCAGCGGCGGTGGCTGCGGATTTGTGCGCCGGAGCGTTGGGCTCGGATACCGGGGGGTCCATCCGCCAGCCCGCGGCCTTCTGCGGCGTGGTGGGGCTCAAGCCCACCTATGGCCGCGTCTCTCGCTACGGCTTGGTGGCCTTCGCCTCCTCGCTCGATCAAATCGGTCCGCTGACCAAGGATGTCCGCGACGCGGCCCTGCTGCTCTCGGTGATCGCAGGGCATGATCCTCGGGATTCCACCTCTGCGCCGGTGGCGGTTCCGGACTATCTCACCGCTTTGGAGCGTCCGGTGAAGGGCTTGCGTCTGGGCGTGCCGCAACTGAGTGAAGAGGGCCTGGACCCACAGATCAAGCAGGCGGTGGAGGCTGCGGTGCGGCAATTCGAGCAGCTGGGCCTGCAGGTGGAACGCATCGCGCTGCCGCATTTGCCGCACGCTGTCGAGGTCTACTATATCATCGCCACCGCTGAGGCCAGCTCGAACTTGGCGCGCTACGACGGCGTGCAGTACGGGCATCGCGCGGCCGAGAACCGCCACCCGAATGCGCTGCTCGACATGTATTTCAGCACGCGCACCAGCGGCTTCGGGCCAGAGGCCCGCCGGCGCATCTTGCTTGGCACGTACGTGCTCTCGCAAGGCTACTATGAGGCGTACTACCTCAAGGGGATGAAAGTCCGCACGTTGATTAAACAGGATTTTGAGCAGGCCTTTCAGCGCTGCGATGTGGTGCTCATGCCGACCACTCCTACGCCGGCGTTTCGCGTAGGGGAAAAACTCACCGACCCGCTGCAGATGTATCTGTCGGATATCTACACGATCAGTGCGAACCTCGCCGGCATTCCAGCCCTCTCGATGCCGTGTGGCTTTTCAGCCGAGAGCTTGCCGATTGGCCTGCAGCTGCTGGCTGCGCCGTTTAAGGAAGATGTGCTGCTGCAAGCGGCGTATGCGTATGAGCAGGCGACAGAGTGGCATCGTCGAAAACCAGCAATCAGCATTAAGTAAGCGCCGGGGAGAGACTAGAATTCGAGTTGGTTCATGGGTATGATTTGGAACGGATCATTGCACAAGGGTCGTAGGGAAAGTTTAAACGTGTCCTGCCTTAGCGTGCTTGCTGTGGAAAGCCGGTGAGAGGCGATGGGTATGTCAACGGAAAATAACTCACACTGGAAATCCAAAGCGTGGGTGCTATGGGCGTGGGCTGTGAGTGGTGTCCAGTTGCTGATTTGCTCAGCGATCTTGTTAGTGCAAGTTCCCAGATTCAAGGAGGTCTTAGACGGGTTAGGGGACGAGTTACCAGTGCTAACGCGAATCGTGCTAGGTGCTGGTGGGTTAGCGCTACGATTCTGGCCCTATTATATTGCGGTGATCTTGGTGGCATGGTTCACCGCGGCTCAATTTTTGCTTCGAGATCGTTCAGCGGTTGGACGACGCGCCGTATGGGTGATGTGCGGGATCCTCTGCGCTTCACCCTTCATCCTAGCGGGAGGATGGGCAATCTTCTGGGTCCTCACGATTATCACGGCCGGCTTCTTTGGATTCTACGGCGTGTTCATGATGATGTGCTTCCTGTCTCCTTGCTGGTACTTGGTCTACTTGATCTGGGGCCGATCACTTGCTGGCAGACGAGGGGTTTGGATGGCGCTTCCATTTATTCTATTTGTTAATAGCTGTTTGTGGGCGCTCATGCTAAGTGTCTTTAGGCCTATGTCTACCCTTGTCCACTAGCCATAAGGGGAGGATTACACGTGCCGTCCTCGTGCATTTGCTATGTGCTGATTGCTGACTGCTGATTGCTACGCGATGGCATACGAACCGGTCATCGGCCTGGAAGTGCACCTGCAGTTGAGCACACAGACCAAACTGTTCTGCGGGTGCTTGACGAAATTCGGTGCTGCCCCCAACAGCCAGACCTGCCCGGTGTGCTTATGGCTGCCCGGCACGCTGCCGGTGCTCAATGAGCGCGCGCTGGAGTGGGGCATGAAAGTGGGCTTAGCACTGGAGTGCACCATCGCCCCGGTGATGAAATTTGACCGCAAGCAGTATTTTTATCCGGATTTGCCCAAGGGCTATCAGATTTCGCAGTTCGACAAGCCGCTCGCCCAGCGTGGCGGGCTTGCCATCAGCGCCGGGGGACAGCCGCGGCGCATCGGCATCCACCGCGCGCATCTCGAAGAAGATGCCGGCAAGCTGCTGCATGACCAGCACCAGACCGCCAGCCTGGTCGATTACAACCGCACCGGCGTGCCGCTGATCGAAATCGTCAGCGACCCGGATTTGCGCTCGCCGGAAGAGGCGTACGAATATCTGGTGCATCTGAAAGCGGTGCTGGAATATCTCGACGTCTCCACCTGCAATATGGAAGAGGGCAGTTTGCGCTGCGATGCCAACGTCTCCTTGCGGCCCGTGGGCCAGCACGCCTTCGGGGCGAAGGTGGAAGTGAAGAACCTCAATTCCTTTAAGGCCGTGAAGCAAGCCCTCGAATTCGAGATCAAGCGACAGACACTCGCCCTGCAGCAGGGCTCGCGCATCGTGCAGGAGACGCGGCTGTGGGATGCGAAAGCGCTGCAGACGACCCCCATGCGCAGCAAGGAAGAAGCAGCCGATTACCGCTATTTCCCGGAGCCAGACCTCGTCCCCTTTGTCATCGACCGCGCACGGGTAGACGCGGTGCGCGCCCAGCTGCCGGAGTCGCCGCATCAGCGCGCTGAGCGCTTCCAGCGCGGCTACCAGCTCTCGGCGTACGATGCCGGGGTGCTCACGCAATCGCGCGCGCTGGCGGAGCTCTTTGAGGGGGCGCTGAAGGCCGGGGCCTCGCCAAAGCCCGTGGCCAACTGGCTGATGGGGGATTTCGCCGCCTATCTCAATGCCAAGGGGCAAGCACCGGAGACGGTCAAACTGGACCCCCGCTGGCTCGTGCATCTGTTAGAATTGATTGCGCAGGGCACGCTTTCGGGTAAGATGGCCAAGGACGTGTTTGTGCAGATGCTGGAGCAGGGCCAGGACCCCGCGATTCTCGTGCGCGAGCAGGGCTTGCAGCAGATCGTGGATACGGGGTTGCTGGCGCGCGTCGCTGCCGAGATCGTGCAAGCGCATCCGCAATCGGCCGAGGATTACCGCAAGGGCAAAGCCAGCGCGCTGACCTTCTTGATGGGCCAGGCGATGAAGCAGACGAAAGGCAAGGCCAACCCGCAGCAAATGAGCGAGGCATTGAAGCGTCAACTTCAGGAGGGTTCATGAGGCGCCACCCGTGGCTGATGTCCGTAAGCCTGCTACTGATGCTGCTGATCGGGGGCGTGCCGCGCGTCGCCGGTCGCGAGACCGAGCCGGCAGTGCAGGAGGACGTCTATAAACAGATCGACCTGTTTGAGCACGCGCTCTCGATCGTGCTCAATGATTACGTCGAGGAGCCCAAGGCCCAGCAGCTCATGTACGGCGCGCTCAAGGGCATGCTGGCCACACTCGATCCTTACAGCCAGTTCATGGATCCGGACAGCTACAACGAGCTGAAGGTGGACACCGGGGGCGAATTCGGCGGGCTCGGCATTGAGATCACCATCAAAGACGAGCTGCTGACGGTGATCGCGCCCATCGATGACACGCCGGCCTATCACGCCGGCCTCATGTCCGGCGATCGCATCGTCAAAATCGACGGGGAGCTCACGCGCGGCATCACGCTGATGGAGGCGGTCAAGAAGCTGCGCGGCAAACCGAATACCGATGTGAAGCTCACCCTCTTGCATGAAGGCGACTCCGAGCTGAAAGAGGTCACGCTCACGCGGGCGATCGTCAAGATCCAGAGCGTGCGCGAGGCTGGGATCATCGAGGACCACATCGGCTATGTGCGCATCTCGGACTTCCGCGAGAACACCGCCGAGGAGCTGGAGAAATCCCTGAAGGAACTCAAGCAAGCGGACATGGACGGCCTCATCGTGGATTTACGCAATAACCCCGGCGGGCTGCTGGATGTGTCCGTCTCGGTGGCCGAGCTGTTTCTCGAGCGCCAGCAGCTGGTCGTGACCACGAAGGGCCGTCTCGAGAACCAAAACCAGGAGTTGCGCGCGCGGGTCAGCGGTTTGGTCAACAGCATGCCGCTGGTCATCCTCATTAATGAGGGATCGGCCTCGGCCTCGGAGATCGTCGCCGGGGCGATTCAGGACCACCACCGCGGGGTCATCATGGGGGCGAAGTCGCATGGCAAGGCCTCCGTGCAAACGATCTTCCCGCTGAAAGACGGCAGCGCCCTGCGTCTGACGACCAGCAAGTATTTCACCCCGTTGGGGCGCTCTATTCATGGCGAGGGCATTCACCCGGATGTGCCGGTCGCGTTCGAGCGCCCTTCGGAAGAGAAAACCAAACCCAATGAGGCAGAGCAGGTGTTCGGGCGAGTGGAAAGCGAGCCGCCCTCAGACACCGCCAAGCCGCCCGCCGAGCCGGCGCTGGAGGGCAAATTCGCCCCGCCGAAGGACAGCCTGCAGGAGAAGAAACAGAAAGACAATCAGCTGGCGCGCGCGGTGGATCTGCTCAAGGGCCTGAAAGTGTACCAAGGGCAGGAAAAAGAGCGCCAGCACGCGCGGCGTTCGTAAGCAGCATCGTGGCCACTCTGCGCATTTTGGGCATTGAGACCTCGTGCGACGAGACCGGCATCGGCATCGTTGAGCAGGGGCGTCATGTGCTCAGCAACAGCGTGGTTTCCAGCCTGCAGCAGCACCGCCCCTATGGGGGCGTCATTCCAGAGATTGCCGCCCGGGCCCATGTCGAGGCGCTCTGGGAGGTGATGGCGTTGGCACTAGAGGAAGCCCAGTTGCGTCCTGAAGAGCTGGACGCGATTGCGGTGACGCAGGGACCCGGACTGCCTGGGGCGCTGCACATCGGCATGGCGTTTGCGAAGGGACTGGCCCTGGCGCTGGAGCGTCCCCTGATCCCGGTGGATCATCTCGCAGCCCATCTCTACGCCGGCCAAATGACCGAACCCGACCTGGAGCCGCCCTTTGTCGGGCTGGTGGTCTCGGGTGGGCACACCCTGCTCTCGGTCGTGCACCCCGACGCCCGCTTTGAGCTCCTCGGGGAAACCAAGGACGACGCGGTCGGCGAGGCCTTCGATAAGGTGGCGAAGGTGTTGGGCTTAGGCTACCCCGGCGGCCCGGTCATCGACCGCTTGGCAGAGCACGGCCGGGTGGACAAGAAGCTCTTTCCCCGCGCGCAGACCAAGGGGGCTTTTGATTTTAGTTTCAGCGGGCTGAAGACAGCGGTGTATCAGTATGTCCAGCGCCTGGGCAGCGCGGGCCTGAGTGCTGGGGGGGCTCCTCAGTTGACCGAGGCGCAAGTCGCGGATGTGGCGGCCAGCTTCCAGGAAACTGCGGTCGAGACGCTCGTAGCCAAGACGCTCAAAGTCGCCCAGCGCACGGGACTGAGGACGCTGGTCATCGGCGGCGGGGTGGCCTGTAATCGGCGCTTGCGCGCGCGCTTTGCCGAGGAAGCCGCAGCCCACAAGCTGCGCGCCGTGTTTCCCCCGCCGGCGCTGTGCGTGGATAATGGCGCGATGGTGGCGGGCTTAGGCTTTGCCTTGCTGAAACTCGGTCGGGTCGCGGCGCTGTCCATCAGCAGCGACCCAGGCATGTGTCTGGTCAGCTAAGGAGGGCGCGCATGGCACTGCGTCGGCATCGCGAAGAGCCCGCCAGCGAGCGGTGGTTGGAGGTGGACGCCAGCATGACCGGGACGCTCACCTTCAAGGACCCGGTGAATCTTCTGATCAACGGGCAGTTCGACGGCACGCTCGACACCAAGGGCAAATTATCCATCGGGGAAAAGGCGCAGGTGCGCGCGACGATTCAGGGCGAAACGATCAGCATTGCCGGCAGCGTCACCGGGCAAGTCTCCGCCACGAGCCGCGTGGAGCTGCTGGCCACCAGCCGCGTTTCGGGCAAGGTCATCAGCCCCCGGGTCATCATGCACGATGGGGCCCTGCTGCATGGGGCGCTCGAAATGATGGGCATTCGCCCGGAAGGCCAGTGGATGAGCGTCGAGGAGCTGGCGCGCTATCTGGAGGTGGATGCGGCCACGGTCCTACAGTGGGCCCAAAACGGCCGGCTGCCTGCGCAGCGCGAGCAGGATGAATGGCGATTCGAGCGGCAAAAAATAGAGGAGTGGCTGGCCCAAGAGCGGATCAAGTAGGGCCTAGTACAGGAGTGTCATGGAAAAATTATGGACGACGGCCGAGGCGGCGCGTCATCTCGGCCTGCTGGAAGGGGATGTCGAGCACCTGGTGGCTCAAGGCAAGCTCACGGGCTATAAACTGGGCGGGCAGTTTTTGCGTTTTCGACCCGATGAGATCAAGAGCTTGAAGAGCGAGCTGACCATTCGCCCCAATCCCAAGGCCGCCAAGACACGGCGCGCGGAGAGCTGGCCCAGGCAGTTGCAGGACTTCTTGTATTTCTATGATTTCTATATCGCCTCGGCGGGCTTGCTGACCGGCCTCATCGCGTACCTCGTTGCTTCGGGCTAAGCGTTATGGACGTCCGGCTGGATACGGATCGCCACCGCCGCCGGGGCATTCCTGAAATCATCTTTGGCGCGGGCAAGAGTGCCGCGCAAATTATCCGCATGGCGCGCCGCCTGCAGCAGCATCGCCAGCCGGTGCTGATCACCCGCTTAGAACCCGCCCTGTTTCCCGCGATCCAAGCCGCGGTGCCCCGCGTGCGGTACGACGCCATGGCCCGCCTGGCCTACGAGGATCGCGCGCCGCGGCACGCACTCAAGGGCCTGGTCGTGGTCACCACGGCCGGCACCGCGGATATCCCGGTGGCTGAAGAAGCGCGGCGCACACTCCTTTGGCTCGGCAGCCGAGCGGTGCCTCTCTTCGATGTGGGGGTCGCCGGCATCCATCGCGTACTGCAGCAGCAAACGCTGCTGCGCCGCGCCCGGGTGATTATCGTCGTGGCCGGCATGGAGGGGGCGTTGGCCAGCGTGGTGGGCGGGTTGGTGCGCTGCCCGGTCATTGCGGTGCCCACGAGCGTCGGCTATGGGGCCAACTTCCAGGGCCTGGCCCCGCTGCTGACGATGCTCAATAGCTGTGCGCCGGGAGTCGGGGTCGTGAACATCGACAACGGCTTTGGCGCGGCCTACTTGGCACACCTGATCAATACCACGAGGTCTCCGTACTGATGCGATGGCTGCGGCGATGTTTTCAACAGGCCGGCCGCCTTACGCCAGCCAGCCGTCGAGGGCTGCGAGCGCGCGCCGTGCGCTTGGCGCCTGGCGGCGTCATGGCGTGGCACTCCACGGGTCTGCGGGAAGAGCTGCTCTTGTGTGTGGCGCACCCGCTGACCATCGACGTAGTGCAGCCGCGTCAGCACATCCAACACGTGCTCTTACAGCCAGGCCAGTCGCTGTGGCTGCCGCCCCAGACCATCCACCGCGTGGCCAATCAAGGCCGGCGGCCGGCGCGTTATGTCTATGTCACCGGACCTCGCAGTCCTGCGTGATGTTGCTGCTGCACCCTGAAACGCTGGCGCACCGCCTTCGGGATCTGGGTGTCGCCACCCCACAGCAGCTCGACCAGGCGAAAGAAGAGCTGAGTGCGACACAGGATCGCTTCAGCGAGATTTTGGTGCGCCGGGGGCTGTTGCGCGACGCAGACATGGGCAAGCGCCTGGCCCCGCAGTTGGGCGCC
>JAGVGS010000105.1 GCA_020057015.1 Candidatus Omnitrophota bacterium
GCCTGGACTGGCCGGTGGCTTCGGTGATGGACGCGTGGGCCGCGCGGCAGCAGTGCCGCACGCAGGTGTTGGAGCAGCTGGCCCACGGCGTGCAGGTGGTTACCTATGGCGCCTGCGCCGGGGGTGCTGCAGTGCGCTTGTACACCCTCGAAGGCGGTCGGCATGTCTGGCCGCAGGCGGCAGAGGGTTTCTCTGCCACAGACGCGATGCTGAAATTCTTCAACCTGCAAGCCGTGACGGACCACCAACCTCGGACCGCATGAAGCGCGCGTTCTGGACGGCCGTGCTGTGCGTGATCAGCCTCATCGTGCTGGCGGCCGCCGGCACAGCCTGGCTGCTGGCCACCCGCGCCGGCTCGCGCCTGGTGGTCAGCTGGGTGCTCAACCGCTACGCCCCGGCGCAGACGCTGACCATCGGCGACATCGAAGGCACGCTGGCGCAGGGACTCTCGTTTCGCCGCATTCAAATCGAAGGGCTACAGCGACTCCCCGCCGGCACCCTGCTGACGTGCGAGCGGCTGGACGCGAAGTTCACCCCGCAGGCGTGGCTGGCCTCGCCCATCGAAGCGCGGGGCATCCTGTTGCGCCTGCCGGCTTATGAGGTCGCCGCGTTTGCCGAGCGGCTCTCCGGCAGCGTGTTTCAAGGCTTCTTGCTGGAGCAGGTGCAAGTCACCGGCATCACCCGCCTGCCGCCGCAGACGACCGTGGCGGTGCAGGGGATCAACGTGGCGCTGCCGCCGCTGCAGCAGTTTGACCCGGCGCGGGTGAAGGTGACGGTGCGCAATGGCCGCATCTTCCCGCCCTTGGCCGAACCGGTGTTATTTTATGGCGACTATGCCGGCCGGCGGATGCAGTTGAAACTCTTTTCCCGGGCGGTCGATGCCGACGCGCTGCGCCCGGTGTTTCCGAAGTTCGGCCTGTTGCGCACGATTACCGGCACGTTGATTGATGTCGAGGCCAGGCTCGAGGGTCCCTGGCAGGCCCCGGAACTCTCCGGCACGTTCACCGTCGCACACCTGCAGCGCAGCAACTTGGCCTTTGACCAGATTCCGGGTTTTGCGTCGCTGCGCTTTGAGCACTACCCCGGGCCGCTGAAACTCTATGGCGAGATCCAGTTGCGCAGCGGCACGCTCACCTCCAATCAAACCACCGTGCTGCTCGACCCGAGCAGCCTGACGTTTACCGGGGCCCCCAAGCGGCCGGTGCTGGCCCTGCGCGGCAACGCGAAGATCGAGGGCGTGCCGATTTACCTCAGTCTCACCGGCACGCGGGATAGCCCCAACCTGCGCTTGACCTCGGTGCCGCCCATGGCGCCGCAGCGCCTGCTGGTGGCGTTGACGACCGGACGCGACTGGCAGCGCGACCAGCTTGGCGCGCAGCAAGAGCCGATCTCCACCGACCTGGCCCAGGATTTTATCGATTATTTTTTTCTAGGGGGCGCGGGGACGGCGCTGGCCAGCCGCTTCGGCATCAGCGGCGTCGCACTCACGTTTGACGCCCAGACCAACCGCGTGGGGGTGAAGACGCGCATCGCGGACCGGGTCTCGGTGCGCTATGAGACCGACCAGCTTTCTGCGGCCCCGGAGCAGGATCCCACGCACCCCTCGCCGGTCCCCCAGACCGGCACGCAAAAAGTGGGCGCCGAGTACCAGGTGACTGATAACACCTCGCTGCAATTAGAGGGCGAGCGCGAACGGCTCCACGACACCAGCCAGGCCGCCGGGGCGATCGTGACCCCGGAGAGCTCGACTGCGCCCTCGCAGACGAATGACCAAGTGTTGCTCAAACTGAAGCGCCGCTTTTGATCTGATGGCCGAAGCCCCCCTCACCCTCACCGAGCATCTGGAAGAGCTGCGCCGGCGGCTGGCCTGGTGCCTGGGCGTCCTGCTCGGCGCCGTGGTCTTGAGTTGCACCCAGCTGGATCGGCTGATGGATTGGCTGCAGCGTCCGGCGCAGCCCTGGTTGCCTCGGCTGGCGTTCTTCACCCCCACCGAGCCGGTGACAGCGTATGTGAAAGTGGCGCTGCTGAGCGGGGTGCTGTTGGCGATGCCGTACTTGCTCTGGCAGGCGTGGGCGTTTGTGCGCGCCGGGTTGACGGCGCCCGAGCGCCGCTATGGCGCCGGCTTCGTGTGGTGGGGCAGCCTGCAGTTTGCGCTCGGGGCGGCGTTTGCCTGGGGGGTCATGTTGCCGGTGTCGCTGCGCGTGCTGCTGCAGCTGGGGGCCGGCCGGTTTGAGCCGGTGATTTCGCTCGGCGCGTATCTCACCTTCGTGACGACGATGATTTTCTGGACCGGCATCATCTTTGAGCTGCCGGTGTTGCTCTGGGCGCTGGCCAAAGTGGGCATCGTGACCCCGGCCTGGCTGCGCCAGCAGCGCCCTTACGCGCTGCTGGTGCTGGTGATCGTGGCCGCGCTGATGACTCCCACGACGGACATCGTCAGCTTGCTGCTCATGGCGATCCCCCTTGCCGGACTCTATGAGTTGTCCATTGTCGTCACCCAGTGGGCGATGCCCTCAACACAGACAGGAGGCGAAGTATGAAGGCGCGATATGTGGTGGCCGCGGCCCTGGCCCTCGCCGCGGCGGCCTCTCCGGTGGCAGCCCGGACGGCCCACGAGACCCCGAGCCCCAAACAACAGGCCAAAGCCTTCTTTGAGGACGGCCTGCGCAAGCAGCAAGCCGGGGATTATCGTGGAGCGATTCGCGCCTATGACGTGTCGCTTTCGCAAGACCCCCAGCAAGCCGAAGCGCTCAGCCATCGCGGCTTTTGCTACCAGCAGCTCCAGCAATACCCGAAGGCGCTGGCGGATTACGAGGCGGCGATGGCGCTAGCACCGAAAAACAAGCTCAACCGCGAAGCGGCGGAGGAGCTGAAGACGCTGTTGCGCGGGGCCACACCAGCGCCCACGCCGTAAGCCCCAGCACGCACACCCCCAGCCCCACCCGCCGCGGCCCCAGCATCAGTTGCAAGGGGCCGATGGTGGTGGCCAACAGGGCCACCGTCGAGAGTAGCCAGCGCCGCAGATCCAGCGACCAGGCCGCCTCTCGTGCCGGCGTGGACGCTGCGACCGGTCCCCACCAGCCCGGCGGGCGCGTGCGCGCATAGAAGCGCTGGAGTGCTGCCATCGGCACGGCCGGCGTCAGCAGGGTGACGGGCACCCAAATCAGCGCCGTGCCCAGCACCATAAATAGGAGCCCCACCACTGACTCCTGGGGCCAGCCGAGCGCAGCGAGTGCGTGCGGCCGCAGCAGCAGGATCGGCAGGCTCGCTGCCATTGCGCTGATCTCGCTCCAGGAGTTCACCCGCCACCAAAACCACCGCAGCAAAAACACCGGGCCGATGCCGGCGGTGAGGTTGAGGATCCAGGTAAACGACGCGCCGATGCTTTGGTTGCCAAACGCCACCACCATCGCTCCTACAGCCAGGCCATACGGCAGCCACTCCGCCACGCGCACGTAGTGCCGGGGTGCGGCGCGGCGGTTAAGAAAGCGCTTATAGACATCATTCACCAGGTACGAGGCGCCCCAGTTCAGCTGGCTGCTTAGCGTCGAGAGAAACGCCGCGAAAAACGACGCCACCAGGATGCCGCGCACGCCGATAGGCAGCAGCAGCATAATGAGCCGCGGGTACGAGCGCTCGTGGTCGACGAAAGTGATCCCCCCCACGGTGGTCAGCAGCGCGTCATCCGGGATGAGCACGACCGAGGCCAGCGCCGTGATGATCCAGGGCCAGGAGCGCAGGCAGTAGTGCGCGATGTTAAACCACAGCACCGAGAGCATGGCGTGGCGCTCATCCTTGCACGAGACCAGGCGCTGCACGATCACCCCGCCGCCATCGGTGTTCTTCCAGGCCCACCATTGCACGAGCAGCAGGCCCAGCCACCAGCCCATGGGCGAGGCGAGCCCATCCGTCGCCGGGCC
>JAGVGS010000081.1 GCA_020057015.1 Candidatus Omnitrophota bacterium
ACACGCGCACCGCCTGGCCCCGCGCCTGCAGCCGCCGCGCCAGGCTGCTGCCTATGAACCCAGTGCCGCCCGTGATGAGCACGCGGCCGTTCATTTGACCACCCAGATCATCAAGTGCCAGCCCCAGCCGCGCGTGAGGCCTTTCGGCAGCGCGTTAAAGCCGGGGACAAAAACCCGATTATAGAGGAAAGCTTTCCACCCGGCGTGCAGCTTGGTGGCCACCGGGAAGCGCTCCGGCACGATGCGCACCGCGGCAAACGCCTGCAGCAGCGCTCGAGCCTGCCGCCGGCTAAACGTGCGGAAGACGGGTGCCTCGGTATGCTCCAAGCCGACTTTCGTCAGGCGCGACATGGCCATGAGCCAGGAGTCCTTGTGATACAGCATGAGGATTGCCCTGCCGCCGGGGCGCAGCACACGGTGGATCTCGCCGATCAGCCGCGCCGGATCATCGGTGTACTGCACCACCCCGTGCGCGTAGACGACATCGAAACGGGCCGTGGGAAAACTCATCGCCTCGCCGTTCATCTCCAGCACGTGCGCGCTCAAGCCCTGCTGGCTCAGATGAGCGCGGGCCAGGGCCACGGCGTGCGGCGAGAGGTCGATGCCGGTCGCGCGCGCGCCGCCACGGGCAAACCGTGCGAGATCCAACCCGATGCCGCAGCCCACTTCGAGCACGTCGCGGCCGGCAAAAGCATGAAAGTCCACCACCTTGGGCAGGTAATCGAGCTTCTCAAAGCGGTACGCGCTGAGGTCGGTGAACCACTGCAAGGAGCCCACCGGGGCCTGCGACATCTCCTGGTCATGCAGGCAATGATCCCAATAGGCCCGGATGCGATCCAGGCGGCTTCGCTTAGTGGAGGTATCGGTCATGCCAGAGCTCCAGCATCATGAGGCACCACAGCCGGTGCGCGTGATTGACGCGCCCGTCGAGATGTTCCCGCACCCACCGGCCCACCACCACCGGCTCGATGTAGCCATGCCGCTGCAGCCGCTGAGGTGCCAGGGTCGCGAGCAACAGGTCCTTGAGCTCGTGCCGCAGCCAGTTCTTCACCGGGAGGCTGAAGCCCTGCTTCGGCTTATTCAGCACCGCCGCCGGCACCAGGCCGCGCATGGCTTCGCGCAGAATCCATTTGGTGCGCCCGCCCCGGATCTTCAGGGTGGATGGCATCGTGCTGGCCAGCTCCACCACGCGATGGTCCAGCAGCGGAGCGCGCACTTCCAGCGACGTGGCCATGCTCATGCGATCCACTTTCACCAAGATGTCATCCGGCAAATAGCTGAGGCAGTCGACCGCCATGGCGCGCGCCATCGGATCCAAATGGGCAAAGCGCTGATTCAGCGTCACAAACGGCTCGTACCCGGTCGTGCCGCCCAGCTGCGCGCGAAACGCCGGCGTGTAGAGTTGAGCCTTTTCGGCTGTGGAGAGAAACGCCATCCAGCGCCCATGCCCGATCGCAGCGGGATGCTCGAAGGCCTCCAGAAATCGCTTCGCCCTGTTGATCAGCCCCTTCTTTTGGGCCGTGGGCCGCAGGCCGCGAATCGCCGGCTCCCAGAGCCCGCGCACCACGCTCGGCAGGCGCTCATAGGCCGAGGCTATCCGCTGCGCGAGATAGGCATCGTAGCCGCCAAACAGCTCATCGCCCCCATCCCCACCAAGGGCCACGGTCACGTGCCGCCGGGCCATTTCGCAGACGAGAAAGGTCGGGATCGCCGACACATCGCCAAAGGGCTCATCGAAATGCGTCACCAGCCGGTCGATGAGGCCCGCCGCATCCGGGCGCACCAGAAACTCCTGGTGCGTCGTGCCGAAGCGCTCGGCCACGAGGCGCGCGTAACTCAGCTCGTTGTACGACTGATCCTCAAACCCGATCGAGAACGTCCGGATCGTGCCGGTGCTGACCTGCCGCATCAGGGCCACAATGGTCGCCGAATCAATGCCGCCGCTGAGCAGCACGCCCAGCGGTACATCACTGATCAGGCGCAAGCGCACCGCCTCTTTCAGTTCCTCGCGCAGCGCCTCGCACCACTCCTCAACGCGGCGGCCCGGCTGCGGGGTCACGGGCAAGTGCCAGTACATCGCGGTGCGCAGGCGGCCCTGCTCCCACACCAGCCGGTGCCCAGGCAGCAGGCGGCGGATCGCGCGGAACATCGTCCGCTCGCCAGGCACGTACTCAAACGTCAGAAACTGATCCAACGCGAAGGGGTCGATCGCACGCGGCACTTCGGCATCGGCTAAAATCGACTTCATCTCCGAAGCAAAGAGCAGCCGATCCTTCAGCAGCGCGTAATGCAGCGGCTTCTTGCCCAGCCGATCGCGTGCCAACAGCAGCCGCTGGTGCTTGGCATCCCACAAGGCGAAGGCAAACATTCCGCGCAGCGCCTCGACGCACGCCTCGCCCTGCTCCTCATACAAGTGCACGATTACTTCGGTGTCGCTGTGCGTGCGAAAGACATGGCCCTTAGCTTCCAGCTCGGGGCGCAGCGCCTGATAGTTATAGATCTCGCCGTTGAGGACCACGTGCACCGTGCCGTCCTCATTACTGATCGGCTGGTGGCCGCCGGCCAGATCGATGATGCTCAGGCGCCGCATGCCTAAGCCCACGCCCGGACTCAGATGGAAGCCTTCATCATCCGGGCCGCGGTGGCGCATCACGTCGCACATGCGCTGCAGCAGCGGCCGGCTGGCCGGACGCCGCGGATCAGCGAAGGCTATGCCGGTGATGCCGCACATCGCTGCCCCAATAGCAGGCGATACACCTCTGCCACCCGCTGGCGATAGCCCTCCTCGCTGAAGTGTTCGGCCGCCAGCGCCTGGGCGCGCAGGGCCAG
>JAGVGS010000016.1 GCA_020057015.1 Candidatus Omnitrophota bacterium
CGCGCGTGCCGCATGGCCTGGCCGTCGATGAGCACAAGCTGCAGCAGATTGAGGCCGCCGAGGCGTGGCTGCACGCCGAGGGCTTCTCCCAAGTGCGCGTGCGGCATTTCGGCGATCGAGCCCGCATCGAGGTTGACGCGGCTGACGTCGCACGGCTGATGGGCGAGCCGCTGGCCCAGCGCGTGGCGCGCGCCCTCGCGCAATGGGGCTTTCCTCAGGTCACGGTCGCCGCCTACGTGCCTGGCGGGGCCGATCGTGCGCCGGCAGCCGAAGCTTCCCTCGCATTCTCTTTTGGCGGTGTAGCTCAGTTGGTTAGAGCAGGGGAATCATAATCCCAAGGTCGCAGGTTCGAGTCCTGCCGCCGCCATTGCTTTCTTCATGATGGACTCTTGGACGAGAAGGAGCGCCGAGCCCCAGCTAGAGGCCGCGCGACACATCGGAGCGCGGCGACCACCGAGGCGCGGGGGGCCGACTGGAGCCTCGCCGCAGGCGAGGTGGAGGTGCCGTGTGCTGCCGTCGCCAGATTTTCTTCCTAGCCTATGAGAGCTCAATTGGGTCCGTTCAGATTTAAACATACCGAATGGGGGGCTCTGCTCCTCATTACGTCGATAGCAACTCCGCTACGCTCAGAGGAAACCCTCGTTCCTCAACTCGTAAAACGGATCAAACCTGCCAGTGTGACCATTGTCACGTATGGTGGTGGCGAAATCGCTCTCGGACAAGGAAGCGGGTTTTTTATTGGTGCCAACCAGCTTATTTCCAACCGCCATGTCTTTGAAGGCGCGTACCGGGCAGATGTGAAGGCTGCCAACGGCGAAACCTACTCAGTCAAGGGCATCCTCGCCGAGGCACGTGACAGCGACCTTATTCTCTTGCAAGTGGATATTCCGCTGGGTGCTATTCAGCCTCTGAGCGTGATAACTGCGCTGCCGCAGGAGGGCGAGCGGATCATCGTTGTCGGCAGCCCCCTGGGACTGGAGCAGAGCCTTTCGGATGGACTGGTTTCCGCGATACGGGAATCCTCAAACGGCAGCTATATCTTTCAGATCACGGCCCCGCTCTCTGAAGGAAGCAGCGGCAGCCCGGTGATGAACCTGAACGGAGAAGTGATCGGCGTGGCTGTCGCACAACTTGTGCCTGGCCAAAGTCTGAACTTCGCTATTCCAGGAGCAGACGTTGCAGCGCTCAAGCCTGGGGCGATTAAAACACTGATGGAGTGGACAGTTGGAACAGCCCGGGAGGCCGAAGAGGTGTACTCCAAAGGACTGGCCTTGCTTTGGTCAGGCGATCTCGCGGCCGCACTTACCTTCTTCGAACAAGGGATTCACCATCACCCCGAACATGGGGAAGCCTGGCTTCAGGTCGGCTACTGCCATCTTCATCTGGGACGTTACCGCGAAGCAATCGAAGCCTTTCAAAAAGGGCTCCAACTGCGACCTGACTCAGCGGCTGGATATTCCAATCTTGGTGTCGCGTATGTGCGCGTTGCACAATACGCGGAGGCCATTGTCGCACTTGAACAGGCCTTACGCATCCGCCCCAGCATGGTTGAAGCGCTCTCGAACCTCTGTCACGCCTATAGCACGGCCGGTCGTTACCAGGACGCTAGCCAGGCTTGTGCGGAAGCGATTCGCTTGGAACCTGCCCGTGCAGCAGCCTACTCAACCGCGAGTAGAACATACTGCCACTTAGGGCGCTATCAAGAAGCCATCGCAGCTGCTCAACAAGCGATCAGGCTGAATCCCGAAGACGCTGTTGCCTATACCGCGTTGGGGCTATCCTACCGACAGCTTGGCCAACACCTCCCGTCTTCAGCAGCCATCCGACAGGCCACGCAACTGGAGCCCGGCTATGTCGCGGAAGAACACAACATGCTGGGCGTTACGTTGAGTGAACAAGGCCAGTATGAAGCTTCGGTGCCCCTGTTCATCGAGGCGATGCACATCGACCCACGGTTGGTTGCGGCACGTGCGAACCTTGGGTTATCTTACAGCCATCTAGGTCGGTCACAGGAAGCCATTGAAGCCTACCAGCGGGCGCTTCAGATGGCTCCCAATGATGCCGAAACGTGGTATTCGCTGGGTTGGGAATACGCCACTGCCTCGCGTTACCCGGAAGCGATGGAAGCCCTCCAAAAAGCCCTCCAGCTTATTCCGACTGCAAAAATCTACACAAACTTAGCTTTCGTCCACATGAAGCTGGGGCGTTTTCAAGAAGCGATAGACGGGTTAAATCGTGCACTTCAAATACAGCCCGACTTTGCGGAGGCACACCTCAATCTGAGTCTCACTTATCTGGCCATGGGGAACCAGGAGGCGGCGCTGCGAGAGTATGCCCTGGTGAAGCGTTTGGATCAACAGCTTGCAAATCGGATCTCTGATTTGTTTCCGAAATAGACTCCCCCGCCAAATGCCGAGAGCAAACTTCATGACCTCCGCCGGATCGCACAAGGCCCCTTACGCGATCATCTTCCTCACAGTGTTTATCGACCTCGTGGGTTTCGGCATCGTGATTCCGGTGCTGCCCTTGTATGCCGAGCGCTTCGGCGCCACTCCGCTGATCATCGGCTGCCTGGTGGGCATCTACTCGCTCATGCAGTGGGTCTGCGCGCCGCTGTTGGGCAAACTCTCTGACCGCATCGGCCGCCGCCCGGTGCTGCTGGTCAGTATCATCGGCACGTCGCTGGGCTTTTTGGTGATGGGCTGGGCGCCCTCGCTGGCCTGGCTGTTTGTGGCGCGCATCATCGATGGGATCACCGGCGGGAATATCTCCACCGCGCAGGCGTACATCGCGGATATCACGCCACCCCACGAGCGCTCCAAGGCCATGGGGCTGATTGGTGCCGCGTTTGGCCTCGGCTTTGTGCTGGGCCCGGCCCTGGGTGGCGTGCTGAGCCACTTTTCTCTGACCGCGCCCTTTCTGTTTGCCGCGGCCCTCGCCGCGTGCAACGCCGTGGCGTTGTTTTTCCTGCTCCCTGAGAGCCTCTCGCCGCAGCTGCGCCGGCAGGCAGGGCGGGGGGCCTCGCTGCGCGAAGTCTTGGCCCACCCCAAGGCGCGCGCCTTGCGCACCATCCTGGCCGCGTACTTCTTCACCACGGTCGCGTTTTCGCTGTTGACCGCCACCTACGCGTTGTTTACCGAGCGGCGCTTTGGCTTCACCGCCACACAAATCGGCTACATCTTTGCCTGCATGGGTCTTGCCGGGGCGCTGATCCAAGGCGTGCTGCTGGGCCGACTGCTCAAGCATCTCTCAGATAAGCCGCTCATCATCGCCGGCAGCGCGATTCTCGGCGCCAGCCTCTGGCTCCTGCCCTTGGCCTCCACGACGGGCGCCTTGTTCGCGGTCACCGCCGGGCTCGCGATCGGCCACAGCCTGATGGCCGCGCCGCTCAGCGGCTTGGCCTCCAAAGCCGGCGAGGCCCAATCGCAAGGCCGCATCCTCGGCCTCCTGCAGTCCTCTGCCAGCCTTGCGCGCATCATCGGACCCGTCCTAGGCGGCTGGCTGCTGCACTACGACGTCTTCTCGCCAGAGAGGCTGCTCGGCAGCAGCCCCTACTGGATCGGAGCGGCGGTCATGGCCGTGGCCTTCTTGTTAGCGACGCGCTTGTAATGGCCTCGGCGCGCGGGGATTTTTTTCTTTTCCAGCTCTTGACGAGGCCCACGCGCATTAGGTAGGCTTAAAAGAACATAACGTAGTAGCGCTCGTCGTTAGTCGTTGACATTCTCGATCAAGGCAAACTCCGAGCAATCGGAGGACGCAAAGCCGCGGGCCCCACGAGGGCAGCCGGGCTCCCGAAAGAGTGTCGTGATGGGTAATCGAGGGTACCGCTTCAGGCAGCACGCTCGCCTCGCGCGAGCCGGCTGCCTTTCTTGTTGCCTGCCATGACCTCGCCGCCGATCAGTTTCTGGCTGGGCCTCATCAGCGTAAGCTTGATCGGCCTGCTCCTCCTGGTCGGCATCGTGGCGGTGGATCTGCGGCGCGCGCTGCGC
>JAGVGS010000067.1 GCA_020057015.1 Candidatus Omnitrophota bacterium
CGCGGTCGCAAAGTAAGATGGCTGTCGTCGCGAAGGCCATCGCTCGGCACGTGCGCATGACCCCCCGAAAGGTGGGCTATGTCGTACGCCCGCTGCGCCAGCGGACGGTGGCCGAGGCCCTCGCGCTGCTGTCGGTCATGAACCGGCGGGCCGCCGGGCCGATCACCAAGCTGGTCAATTCGGCGCTGGCCAACGCGCAGCACAAGCATCCCGAGTTGCGGGCCGAGGAGCTGGTCATCAGTAAGGCGGTCGCCGATGAGGGCCCGCGGTGGAAGCGCTTCCGGGCGGCGGCCTTTGGCCGAGCCGCGCGCATTCTCAAGCGCACCACGCACATCACCGTTGAACTGGATCGCAAAGCGTAAGGAGACTCATGGGGCATAAGGTCAATCCTCAATGTCTGCGGCTGCAGATTTCGCGCGACTGGCGCTCCCGCTGGTTTGCGCCCTCCAAAAAGCTGTTTGTCCAACAGCTGCAGGAGGACCGCAAGATCCGCGAAGTGCTGCATAAGGAATTGGCTTCTGCCGCCGTCGCCCGGGTCACCATTGAGCGCAGCGATGGCCGCCTGCGCATCGTGATCCACACCGCCCGTCCGGGCATTCTGATCGGCCGGCGCGGCGAGAGCATCCAGCGCTTACAGGAGGTGCTTCAGAAGATCGTAGGCCCGGCGCAACAGCTGAAGATCGACTATATCGAGATTCCCAATCCGGCCATCGAAGCGCAACTGGTGGCCGACTCGCTCGCGTTTCAGCTCGAAAAACGGATTGCGTTTCGCCGCGCCATGAAGCGCGCCATCCAGCAGGCGATGGAGTCCAAGGATTGCAAGGGCATTAAGGTCGTCTGTGACGGCCGCCTGGCCGGGGCCGAAATGACCCGCCGGGAAGTCTACCGCGCCGGCAAAGTGCCGCTGGGTACGCTGCGCTCGAATATTCAATTTGCCACCGCTACCGCGCACACGACCGCGGGCTGCATCGGCACCCGCGTGTGGGTCTGCCGCGGCGATTTGGTGTCGCTCGAGCGCACCAAGGCGCCGGCTAAACCCTCACGCGTTGCCGTGGTGGAGCCGCCGGCCGCCGCCGCCCCGGTCACCTAATCGGAAGGATGCACGATGCCTCTGTTGCTCCCTAAGCGCATCAAGTATCGCAAAGCCTTCCGCGGCAAGCGCCGCGGCATGGCCAAGGGCGGGGTGCGCCTGGCCTTCGGCGAGTTCGGGCTCAAAGCGCTCGGGAATGGCTGGGTCACGGCCGCGCAAATTGAAGCCTGTCGCGTGGCCATCAGCCGCAGCCTGGCGCGCGGTGGCAAAGTGTGGCTGCGCATCTTTCCGGATAAGCCCGTGACGACGCACGGCCAAGAAAAGCCGATGGGGGCGGGCAAGGGGATGGTGGACCACTGGGTCGCCGTGGTCAAGCGCGGCCGCATTCTCTTCGAAATCGACGGGATTCCGGAGATGCTCGCGCGAGAGACGTTCCGCCTCGCCGCGTGCAAGCTCTCCTTGAAGACGCGGTTTATCAGCCGCAAAGACGAGTTGGGCACCTAAGCCATGGCGACCAAGACGAAAGCCGCTGATCTAAAGGCGCTGCGTGAGCAGCCGGCCAGCGAGCTGCGCGCCACGGCGGACACATTGCGCCATGAACTCTGGCAGCACCGCCTCAAGGCGAAGGAGGGTGCGCTGCAGCAGACGCACCTGATCCGGATCGCCCGGCGGCAAGTGGCGCGCATCCAAACGCTGCTGCGACAACAACGGCCCTCTTTGGAGACACGCGCATGAGCGTAGAGACCCTGGTCCCGCAAGCCCGCGCGAGCCGCAAGGTGCGCGAAGGCGTGGTCACCAGCGATAAGATGATGAAAACCATCGTGGTGCAGGTGACCGACCATATTCGCCACGGCAAGTACAACCGCGTGATGCCGCTGCGCAACAGCTTCAAGGTGCATGATGAGCAAAACACCGCGCACCTCGGTGATCTGGTGCGCATCATGGAGACCCGGCCGCTCTCGCGCGACAAGCGTTGGCGCTTGGTCAAGATCCTGAAGAAAGCCTCCACCGCGCCGGCCGTGCCCGACGCCCCCGAGGCCGCCATCCTGAGGCGCAGCGCCAAAAAGCCGAACCAGACGGGGGCGGCATGATCCAAATCCGCACCCAATTGGAAGTGGCCGATAACTCCGGCGTCCGGAAGGTGTGGGCGATCGGCGTCATTAACCGGGGCAACAAGCCCACGGCCGACGTGGGGGATGTCATCAGCGGCCATGTGCGCGAAGCCGACCCCGATGCGCTGGCCAAGAAAGGCGAAGTCGTGCGCTGTGTCGTGGTGCGCACCAGGGCACCCATCCGCCGGCCCGATGGCACCTCGCTGAAATTCGACTCCAACGCCGTGGTCCTGATTGACGCGCAGAACAACCCCAAGGGCACGCGCGTGTTCGGCCCCGTGGCCCGCGAGCTGCGCGAACGGCGGTTCATGAAGATCATTTCCCTCGCCCCCGAGGTGGTCTGACCATGGCCAAGATCAAGAAGGGCGATACCGTCGCCGTGCTCAGCGGGAAGGACAAGGGCAAGAGCGGCAAGGTGCTGCGCGTCTGGCCCGAGGCCTCCCAGGCGCTGGTGGAGCGCATCAACCTGCTCAAGCATTTTGAGCGCCGCACGCAGCAGAATCAGGCCGGCGGCATCGTGGAGCGCGAGGGGGCCCTGCCGCTCTCAAAGCTGGGCCTGCTGTGCCCGCGCTGCAAGAAGGCCGTGCGCGTGGGATGGAAGATCAGCGCCGATGGCAGCAAGCAGCGCCAGTGCCGGCAGTGCGAAGAGGTGATCAG
>JAGVGS010000117.1 GCA_020057015.1 Candidatus Omnitrophota bacterium
GGCCCACAAGGCTAAGACACCGTCTCTCCAGGTGAGCTTCTTGCCCTCGGCATAGCTGCGCCCGGAATACGAGACCGGCGTCTCATACACGCGATAGCGTCCCTTGAGCAGCTTGGCGGTGATCTCCACCTCGATGCGAAAATCATTCGAGCGCAGGTGGAAGGACTGCAGCACCTCCCGTCGGATGGCCTTGAAGCCGGTTTCCAGGTATTCGAGAGTCGCGTCGTACAAGAGGTTGGCCAGCAGATTCACGGCCCAATTCCCCAGCCGGTGGCTAAAGAGAAACACGCGGTGCGTACCAGAGAAGCGGCTGCCATACACCGCATCCGCCCACCCGCGGCGGATGGGCCGCAGCAGCTCGCCGTATTCCTCCGGGTGGTATTCGCCATCCGCGTCCTGGATAATCACCACATCGCCCGTGGCGCGCGCCAACCCGGTCTGCAGCGCCGCCCCCTTGCCCTGAGGCGTCTCATGACGCAGCAGCACCAAGGGGTGCACCGTCGCGCTGAACGCTTGCAGCAGGCGGGGCGTCTCATCGGTCGAGCCGTCATCCACGACGATGATTTCCTTCTCGTAGCGGCTGGCCGCCACGCGCTCGAGCACTTGGCGGATCGTGCGCGCCTCATTCAGCGAGGGGATCACAATGGACAGTTTCATGGCGTCATGGCTCAGGCCTGCGGCGCGTGGTGGCCCAGCCCCAGACATAGGCCGCGGCGTACACCAGCAGCGTGGCGAGATAGACTCCATGGCCGCGCACCAGCGCCTGGCCTAAGCGGCCAGCATAGCGCAGCGCGCGACGGGGTGCTGGGACCTGCTCCTCGAAGCGGCCGACATGGCGCTCAGGCGTCTCAATCACCCACTGGGGGAACTGCTTCGCGCAATACGCCGACTGCACGCCGTTGCGCCAAAACTGCCGCAGCAGCGCGCGAAAGCCCGCCGGCGGCAGATGGTGGATCCACGCCTCAGGGATCACCACGATCCGCGCGCCGGCCCGCCGGAAGGCCTGGCGCAAGTAGGGGTCGAGCCCGCGCGGGATCCATTCATTCTCGCCGCCTACTTGCTTGAACAGGTGCGCGCGCATCGCCAGGCATCCATGCTCTGCCAGATCGCTGTCCGTGATCTCATTAACCAGCGGCGAGGACCGGCGCGGGATTTGGGTCATCGCCGCGCGCACGAGCCAGGGCGCTTGCTCAGGCACCAGGTTGGACACCCCAGCCATGCCGATGTCCGGATGCGCGCGCAAGGCAGCGATCAACTGCTCAAACACGCGCGCATGGCCCAGCAGCGCATCGTCATCCAGGGTCAGCAGCACGTCACCGCGCGCGAGGGCGGCCCCGAGATTGATGGCCCGCCCCTGCCGGGTATCCCCCTTGATCAGGAACACCTCGAAATCCTGAAACGTCTGGCTGCGCACTTGCTCCAGCAGCTTGGGCAAAATCCCATGCCGATAGCCATCGCTGGTAGGGATGATGACAGACACCTGCGGCAGCCCTTCGGCTGGGCTGCGGAGGGCTCCCTCGAACGTCGTAATCTCAGCGCGCGCATCCTCGCCGGCGTACTTCACAAACGCCCGGCGCGCGGCATTGGCTCGGGCGAGCAGTGCCGCCCCCTCAGGCATACCTCACCCCTGCAGGGCGGCGCAGCCACACCCGGTACGTGCCCATGATATGGGCCTCGTAGTGGGCCTCCAGCTCCTGTTGGAGGAGGTCATCGCGCAGCCAGGCCTGCCACTGGGCCAACGTCTGCGTGGTCAGACCGAATACCACCGCACGCGGCTGCTGCTCACGCAAGACCGCGTGCCAGTCAGCCACTTGGCTGTGCTGCCAAAACCCCAGCGAAAAACGCGGCACCTGCATCTGGCGCCACTCGTGCAGGAATTCCGGCGTGGCCAGGACCGCCTCGCCTGGCTGCAGATGCGCCGCGATCAGCTGCACCACCTCGGTTTTGCCCTGCGCGCCGTATTGATAGGAGACGCGGTACGCGGCTTGCGCCTGAGTGAGGTCGAGGGCGCCCAGGCTGATGAGGCTGGCACACGCCACCGCAGCCCCGCGCCGGCGCGCCAAGCTGCCGGCGAGCAGTGGGGCCACAAGGAAGAGCCCGGCATGTATCAGCCAGCGCCCGCCAGCCGAGGGCAAGGAGCCAAACAGCACCGCCTGCTTCCAGCCCACCGTGGGAAACAGCAGGGGGTCATCCAGCAGCAAGAGACCCGCCAGCGTTAGCAACCCTGTCGCAGCCACAAACCCCCGGCGCGCGCGAATGACTTGCCCCAGCACCTGCTGCAGCATGGTTCCTGCCAGCAGGGCCAGCACCGGCATCACCGCGACGTGATAGCGCGGAAAGCTCCAGCTCGTGCCCCGCAAGAGCCAATAGATCACCCCGTAGATGACGCCGGCCCAGCCGATCACCACACCCGGCAGGTGCGTCGCCGCGCGGGTCAGGCGCCGCAATTGCCAGCCGGCCAGCAGCAGCACCCAGGGCGACACCCAGAGCAGTAGGCGCACCCCATCGACCCCTAAACGCAACACGCGCGCCGCCGGCCCCTCAGGACGCAGCGCACTGTCTTGCAGCGACTGCCAGGGGCTGGCAAACAGCGTGATCGTGGACTCTGGCCCCCAGAGCCAGAGCGAGATCACGAGCCAGCTGCCAAGAAAGAGGAGCGTGCCGCTGAGGCTCGCTTGCCACAACAGCCGCAGCCACGACCCTGAGGCATGACGCCGATGCCACCATCCCGCCGCAAACA
>JAGVGS010000165.1 GCA_020057015.1 Candidatus Omnitrophota bacterium
CCAGCGGCACGCGCCATGGGCTGCGCGCGGCGCCTGCTTCGGCGGCCGCATGGGCCAGCACCTGACGGTGCACGGCGGTGTCTGTCACCCCATCATGGCGCAGCGGCGAGGTGCCGGTCTCATCCAGCACCAGCTCAACGCGCACCAGGTCGCGCACTTGCTCGGGCAAGAGCGGCACGGTCTCTCCGGTCGCAGTGGCAATCGCGGGGATCTGAATATAGAGGCGAAAGAACCGATCGAAAATGGCATTCAAACGCGTGACTAGGACGGCCTCGGTGAGGAACTGCCCGGCGCCATCTGAGGGCGGCTCGCCAAAGCGTTGCCGATGGGCCTCAAAATACTGGTGGACGCTCTCGGCGATCTCTTCCGCGCTGCTAGCGCTGAAGACGCGGTGCTCGCGCCGGGCCGACTCCACCAGATCTCGCCCCAAGTGCTCGTTGTTCACCGCGCCGAGGGCTGTGGAGGCTTCCGGGGACTGGGCGAGTGCGGTGCGGAGATCCTGCGGAAAGGTGGGCGACTGCGTGGCCGTCATCTGGCGCAGCAGCTCGGCGGCCGAGGCCGGCAGCGTCTGGCCGAAGGCGAACACAAACGCCAGCAGCGTGGCTGTGCCGCGCATGGCCGGGGTCTCGATCCACTGCTTCAGACAAGGTTGCATGTCACCGTCGGGTGTGGAGTTCGTCTGCGAGCGCCATCACTTCCTCAAGGCTGCCACCCTGCCCGTTCTTGTAGCGGATGACCGCCTGATACAGCCGCTCATCCGTCGGCCGGCCCACCTTCGGCATCAGCAGCAGGGTCGCCACGCCCCGCTGCTTCAGCAACTCGGTGATGCGCGGCCCGTGAAAACCGCCCGTAATGAGCACGGCCATCGGTTCACCGCGCGCCTGTAGCTGTTGGACCGCATTCGCCACCAGCTGTTCGTCGCGTTCCTGCGCCACTTCGTAGAATCGCCACAATGTCGGCAATTGCGCGCCTAAGTCCCGAAGGCCCGCGGCGAATGATTGCGGCGGCAGGCCCGCGTGCTTGAGCTGCTGTTGCAGGAAGGTATCCCATTGGGTCCAATAAGGAGCAAGATCCATGCCGTGAAGCTGTTGGTACTCTGCGGGCGATAGATCGAGACGAATCAGCTTGTCCAGCAAGACCACGGTCTCAAGTATCGTCAACAGCTGTCGGCCGGCGGCGTTGGAGGCCAACTGCTGGCTGAGGTGGGCGGCAAAAACCTCCAGCTCATCGGCCAGCGCCGTAGTGTTCACCTGTGCGCTCTCCTTCACATAGCGCATGTAGTGCGCCAGCTGCGGGTACGCGGCCAGCTCAATCCCCACCGCCTGCGCAGCACTTTCCACCGCGCGGTAGAAGGCCGCCGCAGCCACGGTGCCGGTCTTCGCGCTGGCAGCCCCGCTGAGCAGGGCCTCCACTTCGGCTTCGGACAGCCTGGTGCTGAGCACGGCCATTAGCTGGCGCTGCTCGCGTTGCGCCTGCGCAGGGACGACGGCCTCTTCCAGGTGTCGCAAGGCGAAAAAGCGCTCGACATTGGGATAAGCACTCGGCGCAATGCCCCGCGTGGCGGCGGCCTGCTCCAGGATTCGGGCGTAGTCTGCCACAGTCACTTGACGCTGTTCAAATTGCCCCGCCTCATCAATCAGCGCGTTCACCTCCGCGCTAAGCAACGAGGGCCGGAGGGTGTCAATCGTCGCACGGAGGGCCTGCAGCGTGGGTTGTTGGGCATCTCGCACCTTGAGCGCCCGCAGAAACAGATCGACATTTTTTTCGTAAAGCGAGGAGTCCTCCACGCCCCACACCGTGAGCGGGGCCTCTGAGGTCATGTCGAGATACTCCTCGGCGCTGAGCAAGCCTGCCTTCAGGTATCGCTCGGCGACTACCTTGCGGTGGCCCAACGGGGCATGGCGCCGCAGGTAGGAGAGGCTTGCGTCGCCTGTTCCTCCCTCCACCAAAATGAGGCGCAACCCGTAGCCTTCCACCAGTTGCTCAAGGATCTGGATAATGTTCTGCTGGGCATCGTAGTTGGTGTGGGCCTCTTGGATCTGAACGATAATAGGAGGCGTGGGGGTGGAGGCAGAAGGAGCCGGAAGATGAGTTTCAACGATATATCCAGCGGCTTCTGGCACGTGCAATTCGGTGATCTGCAGCGGACCCGGTGGTCTGCTGGGCGCCGACTGCGCGTAAGCTAAAGAAAGCGCTACCTTATGAGGGCATAAAAAATACAGAAACAGGACGCCTGCGGCGCCCATACCTCTGTAGAGACCCACTCGCATGGATCGGTTCAGCATGGATGTTCCCTTAAATATACCTATTAGACAAGACTTTGTCAAGACTTTGCGTTACATTTCTTATAATAAGGAGCAATTCCTGTACCATAAGTAAGTCCGGGAATCCGAGCCCTAATCAGAGGGAGTTAGCTCTCTGGACGAGCCTGCTGCCTCACCCACTGCCGCGTGCAGGCCAGTTGTCACCGTGGGGGCTGCTGAGGACAAAGCTGCCTCTAGGCTCCCATCCTTCTTCTTTATAGGGGGTGGACGATGTCTAGAGCGGATCCCTATCCAGGCTGCGATGCCGGCTCCCGTCAGAGTCAGTAGCGTCATGCCCCAGGCCACCGGCCCTAGCAGCGAGCAGCCCATCGTGATCCATGAAGCTCCTGCCACCAGAACAACTGCTGCCGCGGGCGGCAGGCCTCCCCCGCGCGGGGACAGCCTGGCTAACCTGCCTCCTGACGTGCGGTTTGGTGTGGGGCCGCCATTGCCCGGCCGAGGCGGGCTATTCAGACGCAGGCGCATCCAGCCGGTGCCGCCAATCGCTTCTGAGGTCACAGGTGGCCCCATGCCCCACAGCCGGCCTTCGTTGTAGTCCCCCACCTGCCCAGGCTTGAGTCGCGCGACAATCACCAACCCCAATCTCGTGTGCCGAGACAACACTTGGCGAATGGCCAGTTGCTGATAGAGCTCCCGGGCCAGCGGCCCACGGCCGGGTGCTACCACGACCACACGCTGCTCGACACGGCTGTTCAGCACCGCGATGATCTGATCCTGGCCCACAGGAGGCAGGCCCAGGACCCCCGGCTGCACGTCCTGCGGACGGTAGGTGCGGACGATGTACTGCTGACCCATCACATCGGTGGCTGTCCGATCGATGGCCTGCCAATCGGCGTTATAGCGCCCCGCGGCCGAGACCCTCAGCTGCAGGTGCGGAAAGAGCTCATCGAAATGCAGCCCGGCGAGATTGTCGGCGGCAAATTGCTCACCGGCCAGGGTCCAGAACTTGCGCAGCGGATGGGGCCAGGTCAAGAGCTGCAGCCGCTGTGGCAGCGTGCGCAGAAATGCTTTGACAGCGCTCCAGAACCGAGGCGCATGATGCGCCCAGAAGGAATCGGCTTGCAGCAGATACCACCCCATCAGGACCATCAGCCCTGTCGTCCCGATAGCCGGCAGGAGCGTGTTGACGACCTCTCTGAGCATGCCGTCCTCAGCCCCTGCGACTTGAGGCCACCCCAGCAGGCCGAGGACGCCGCCGACCGCAAAAAAGATTTGTGTCGCAGCCCAGCGCCGCCGTGCGGCCGGAGAGGGCGCGCGAGCCGCCTTCGAGTGCTCAATCGCATTGGTGGCTGCGATAAGCTGGTCACGCGTCTCCCGGAGCATGGGCACGTAGTGTGGCGCGAGCCTCGGATACTGCATCGTCCAAAGCTTGGCGGTCAGGTTGAAGTACGCGGCAATGTGCTCCCTCATCGCCCAGAGCACCGCTCTCTGCGCCTGCGCCTGCTGAGGCTCAGCGCCGGCACCGGCTAGACCACCAAGGAGCAGCGCTGCCAACCGCAAGCGCTCCGGCAGCAATCCGCTGCCAATCCATGCGTTGAATTTGCGCGACCAAGTCGCAATCAGCGAGAGGGTTGGCTTGACAGCGTCGAGCGCGTCGGCGTATACTTGCAGCGTTAAGGACACAAACAGATGCTTGAGATTTCGAACTACAGAGACTATGTAACGGCCGACCCCGCTATATGCCATGGGGCGCCGTGTTTCAAGGGCACTCGGATCATGGCCTACCTGGTTCTGGAGCTGTTGGAAGCCGGTGAGTCGGTCGAGCAAATTCTGCGGGCCTACCCCGTCTTGACGCCGGCCCACATCCAAGCCGCTCTGCACCTCTCCGCTGAACTCCTCAAGAGCAGCGACCCCTCCTTGCTGAGCCACGCGGTTTGACCGCATGCGGTTGCTGGCTGATGAAAACGTCCGTATCGAGCTTATCGTCTGGCTGCGCGAAGCAGGCCATGATGTCATGCTCGTTCCGCGCGGTGTCGCCAACGGCGCCGTCATTACGCTCGCGTCGGACGAACGGCGCGTGTTGCTGAGCCATGACAAGGACTTCGCGCTCCTTTGGAACAGTTCACGCAAACCAGTGTGCGGAATCCTCCATCTGAAAGTCCATCCTCCGGAAGTTGAGCGGCTCACCCAGGCGCTCACCAGTGCCTTACCTAAACTTCCTTCTTCGCTTGACGGACGACTCGTTACCATAGAAGTTGACCGCTTCCAGATCCAGTAGAACGTCGGAGCCACCCAATACGCCAGCGCCACCGTCGCGAGCATGCTGACGGCGCCGCTGTATGCTGCTAGCACGCCCACGATCGATACCGCCACCAGCGCCCAATCACCCCAGGTCGGGGCCTGCGCCCACGCCGCCCCCGTGATCAACGGCAGCATCAAGAGCAGAACCAGCACGCGCTGCGCCCCGCGCTTGGCCTGCGCATCAAGGTGGGTAGAGGTCGCAAGTGCTCGCTGCCACCACAGCGACTGCCCCGGACGTCGCTCAGCCTCACGATGGAGCTCCGCCCGCAGCAAGCGCGAGGCATCCGGTGCGATGTGCTTGATCATTTCGATGGCGATCTGTGGCGCCTCAAAGAGCACGAGCCGCAGCCAAAGGCGGATCAGGCCCCGCTCCGATCGCCGCGGCGCCTCCAGAAATGCGCGCCATACCTTCACCTCAAGTAACGCCTCATCGGCGGCAACCCCTCGGGACTCCGATAACGAGGCCACGGCTTGCAATAAGGCCTCATCGCGCAAGCTGGCGTGGCCGATCTGCAGCACTACGCTCGCATAGGGAAACAGGTGCAGCAGCTGAGCTAGACGGGCCACATCGCGCCGCGGCGCACGGTGCCTCAGCTCACGCTTGACCTCGCGGACCATCTGCGACTCAAGCTGCGGGCGCTGCGCGATCAGGCGCATCCACAGGTCGTAGGCCATGGGGCGGGCCTGCTCCACACGCAGCGCGGTCACAGGCCGGTCATTCTCGATGCGGTGCAGCATGGAAATGAACATGTGGTCGTAGACCTGCCGCAGGAATTCCCGTCACAGCGACTTGACGAGTGCCGGTTGAAGCCCCACGCTTTCCAGACGCTGAACGTACCTGCTGGCTTCCTGCTCCAGCGCCTCTTCTGCTTGCGAATAGGCCAGCCGGTATTCGACGCGGTGCGCGCCGGGTGTCTGGGCTTGGGCCCTGACCACATGACCCGCCTTGAGCCAGTAGGCCAGATCGCGCTGCAGCTGTGAGTGGCTGATCGCCTGCCAGTGCACAACCCGGAAGGCCTGGTGCAGCTCCGTAAGGGTAAAGAGTCGGCCATCCGGGAATCGCGACCAGATCACTTCCCACAGGCGCGGCAGCTGGTTGACCGAGATGGGCCGCCCGCGGGTGCCGAGCAATACGGCACCCCATAGGTTTTGCAGGTCGAACGTAGCGGACATCATGTGGGGCGTTTCAGCGTGCGGCAGCACCCACCAGAGTCCGCCGATGAAGACCGCCAGCACCAGCAGGGTCCCGAGGATCCAGCGGCCAGATGACCGCGGCCCTGAGGTCGTGGCCACCGGGTAACGGGCCTGGGCGGCCTCGTGATACGTGCGGGCTAATTGCCGCGCTTGCTTTCGGTGCTGGCGCATCCACTGCCGCATCGTGGGTAATGAGTTCTCGGTATCGGTCGGTGCCCGAATGTGACGGTCCTGCAGCAGCTCCTCGGTCTTGCGCCACCACAGGTCAAGCTCCACCGCCCCATGCCGCAGGCGCTGCATTGCGTCATCATGATCCGCCTCAAAGGCACCGTACGGGTACCACAGTCGTTTTTGCACCGCATCGCCACCCAGCGTCGAAATGCCGCCGCCGTGCTCGCGCTGGCCTGTAACCTTGTCCAGCACCAGATCCTGCTTCGAGCCCACCAAGTGCACGGTGACCCCGCGCAGCTCTTCAATATCCTCGATCTCCGTTTCCCGATGGCCACGCGCCCTCAACTTCTTGATGCGGGCGTTGGCCCGCGCATTCGCCCTCGCCCTATCGCCGATGTCGGCGAGGTTCACGTCGTCGGGATGCTCTGCCAGGCGCTGACGAACAGCAGCGATCAGCTTACGCGTATCCGCGATATTAGCCATGAGCGCTTGGAGCTCTTCGCCGGCCTGAGCACCCACCTCAGGCATGGCCACGAGACTGGGCAAATGCCGAGCCAGGATGGCTTGGCCCAAC
>JAGVGS010000052.1 GCA_020057015.1 Candidatus Omnitrophota bacterium
CTGCAACAAGCGGCCCTGGAGGGCCTGGGCAAGGAGTCTAACTCGTGGTCACGGCGGCTCAATGTCATCTCCGATGTGACACCCGACGGGGTGTGGTTTACGGATATGGCGTTTGATGAGAATAAGGGACTCGTGGTGCAGGGCTCGGCGGTGGGGCTGGACGGGCCAGCCGTCGTGAGCGTCACGCAATTGGTCAATGACCTGACCACGAACAAGGATTTTGCCTCGGCGTTTCAGAAGATCGAAATCGAATCCATCAAGACCTTGCAGGAGGGGGATCTGGAAGTCGCGCAGTTCACGCTCAACTGTGCCTTACAACCCGGGGCGCCGGCGCGATGAAGCGCAAGCTGACCAAGGAGCAAAGTCAAAGCATTTTGCTGGGGCTCTTAGTGGCGGCGGTCTTCCTGTACGTCCTGGTGGTGCTCTTTATCGGCCCGGCGCGTCGTGAGGCGCAGCAGGTGGGTCAGCAGCTCCCTACGGCCCGTGAGCGGATGAGAGCCTTGGAGTTTGGCACGATGAATGAAGCCATCTTGCGGAGCCAGTACGAGCAGATGGAGCAGAGTGTGGGGTCCCTGCGCGCCGTGCTCCCTTCGGAGGACACCCTTTCCAGCTCCATCGAAACGCTCTCTGACTTGGCTGACACGGCGCAGGTGAAGATTCAGACCATTTTTCCGCTGCGAGGCATGAAGGATGTCGAGCAGGAGAAGGATCAGGCGCCGGCGACCCCGGCTGTCTTCAAGGAGGTGCTGATCCAGATCGACGCGCTGGCGGGTTTTCACCAGTTGGGGGCGTTCATCAGCGCGATGGAGACGAGTCCGAAGCCTATGCGCCTCTCGAGCCTGCGCATCTCTGCGAATCCCAATGAGGTCAAGCGCCACACCGCCAAGATCGTTATCCGAGCGTATTTTGCACCCACCCAAGGATCGCTGTGATGCGCTGCCAGGGGGGATGGGTCATGGGCGTGCTTGCGGTGGGGATGGTCGTGGTGCCGGCGCTGGGACAGGCTGCAGAAGTCGCGCTGAAGGGGAGGTATGATGCCCAGGGCAAGCGGGACCCCTTTGTGGCGCTGGTGCGCAACGGGCGGCTGGTGGGGGCTGTCAAAGCCGGCGCGCAAGTAGGCGCACTCCCCACGCTCTTTGGCATTCTCTGGGACCCGCAGGGCCAGTCGATCGCGCTGCTGAATGATGGGGAGGCGAAAGTGGGCGATGTGGTCGAAGGCTATAAGGTCTTGGAGATCACGCGGGACACGGTGGTGTTAGAGAATGGCCCAGAGCCCATTATCCTGCAGATTACGTTTGATGAGGAGCCAGCGCCGAGTGCCACTACGGCGAACGGGAGGTGAGTGCCGGTGACTAAGCGAACGTTTGCGGCCAAGGTCGTGTTGGCGTGCTGTGTGGGAGCGGGGATGGGGCTGCCTGGCGTGAGCGCCGACTCGACCGAGCCGGCGGCTTCCGAAGCGCTGGATCTCGAGCCCTCCGCATTACCAGTTGAGGTGACCGAGCCGGCGGCAGAGGAGCCGGTTGTGGATGCCCCAGCAGAGGCTACGGCCGAGACGCCTGTGGATGCCTCAGCGGACGCTGCAGGTGAGGCGCCGGTTGAAGACAGCGCGACCGAGGTGCTTGCGCCGGCTTCTGCGCCCGCGGCTAGCGCGGGTGCCGTCGATACGAAAGGGCTCGTCAGCGTCGATTTCAAAGACGCGGATATCCGCCAAGTGCTGCGCATTCTCTCGCTCAAGAGCGGGGTGGATATCGTGGCGGGCAATGATGTGGAAGGCCTGGTGACCATCAAGCTCACCAATATTCCTTGGGAGCAGGCGCTGGACATTATCCTGCGCACCTACGGCTTTACCTATGACCGCAAGGGCAACATCGTGCGGGTGCTGACCCTGGAGTCGCTGGAGCAGGAGGCCTTATCTACGGAAGTGTTTCCGCTCAGCTACGCCAAAGCCAAGGCCGTGCCCGACGTCGTGAATGAGATGCTCTCCGACCGCGGCCGTATTAAGTTCGATGAGCGCACGAATACCGTCATCGTGACCGATATTCCCTCGACGCTTTTCCAGGTGAAGCTCGTGATCGAGCGGCTGGACCAGCGCACGCCGCAGGTGTTGATCGCCACGAAAATAGTCGAGACCACGTTGGATAAGAACGAGGCGCTGGGGATTAATTGGTCGCCCTCTCAGACGTATAGCACCTCTACGGTCGAGATGAGCACGACCTTTCCTTTTGTGGGAGGCAAAAGCTTAGGCAAGCTGGGCGAACTGTTCATTCCTCGCCCCTCCACGACCTCGGCGCGCGTGCCGGACTCAGGCGGGACGTTCAATACAGGGACCTTATCGGCCACCGGCCTGAGCGCGGTCATCGCTTTCCTGAACGAACGCTCGGATACCAAGGTGCTGTCTAACCCCAGCATTGCGGTGTTGGATAATCAGGAAGCTAGAGTGCACATCGGCCTTGAATATCCTATTCCCAACTACACCGTGGATCCCACTACGGGCCGCACCACCATTACCGGCTTCAACGCGAAACAGCTCGGCACGGTGCTGACCGTGACCCCCCATGTGAACCAAAGTCGTGAAATCGTGGCCTCGATCAAGCCGGAAATTACGGCCTCTGGGGATCTGGTCACCTATGACACCGGCAGCAGCAACTCGGTGACCCTGCCGCAGTTCTCCATTCAGACCGCGAGCACACAAGTTCGAGTGAAGGATGGCGAGACGGTAGCGATTGGGGGGCTGGTCAAAGAGAGTGAGTCCAAGATTTTCGGTAAGGTGCCGTTCCTCGGGGATCTGCCAATTCTGGGTGCCCTGTTCACCCGCACCGATCGATATGCCGCGACCGGTAGCAGTGACCCGGTGCGGCAGGATCTGCTCATTTTCGTCACCATGAGTGTGATCGATGAGTCCCAACCGCGTCATGACGTGGCGGCTGTACCTGCTGAGGCCAAGTGACATGTGGCGCTATCGAGGGCTCACGTATCTCGCGGTAGGGGTCGGTATTGGGCTGTGGGGCCAGACGCTGCTCGCGCAAGCCGAGAGTGCCACGACCCGCCGATCTTCCAAGACCGCTTCGGCTAGCACGAGAAAGTCTGCCTATGAGGGCGAAATCGGTCCGGTGATGGAAAAGCTCGATGACGTGCTGGCTAGGCTCGAAGACATGGATAAGCGTTTTGACGCCGTGATGGAAGAGCTACGGGTTGTGAAGGTGCGCTCGCTCATGGGCGGCAGCGGTAGTGGCGGGTGAGGCAGGGAAGCGCTTACCTTAAATAAAAGGTAGCGCTCCCTTGACGTTCTTTTTCCGGATATGGTAGACTTCGGCTACAGTTGGCAAGAGGGAGCTTGACACCATTCCAATCCCCAACTGGGTGGATTTGGTCATTGTAATTATTTTGGTACGAGCATGTTACAGTGGCTATGATCGCGGACTAGTGGTGGAATTGCTGCATGTCGTGGGACTAGTGCTTACGACCGGCCTGGCGATGAATTACCACTCGGCGGTGACGGCCTGGATTCAGGTATTGTTGCCGTGGCAGCTGTCGATGATGCCTGCGATAGCATTTTGGGCGCTCTTTCTCACGCTCCTTGGAGTGAAGCGTTTCCTGGTGAGATCCTTGACTCAAGCGGTCAAGTGGGAACGGTTGTACTGGGCTCTTCAGGGCCTCGGCGTGGTGCTTGGCGGGATCCGCGGTATTTGGTGGTCTGGAGTGTTCTTGATCGCGTTGGCGAATAGTGGGATCTCGTATCTCCAGCAAAGTGGCGGAGAGCGTGCCGTGCTTGGCTCACGACTTCTGCCGATGGCCCGCAATGCGATGACGGTCGCAGCGGACGCGCTGCCCGGGGCGAATCATCGCGGCCCAATGCTCATACCTCCTTTTGATTCTACGCCGGCGTCGCCGGCAAAGCACTCCACCTAGTTTTCACTCCAGGGCCCGCGTGCTCTGCGGATCGCATCTTTCAACCTGACGGTGTCAAGCCGATGCCCTTAATTCCTGAACCGCTCATCGATGAAGTGCTCAGCCGCGCTGACATTGTCGAGCTCATCGGCCACTATGTGCCGCTCAAGCGCGCGGGCCGGCACTTCAAGGCGAATTGCCCCTTCCATAAGGAGAAAAGCCCCTCCTTCATGGTGAATACGGAGAAGCAGATCTTCCATTGCTTCGGCTGCGGGGTGGGCGGCAATATTTTCAGCTTCCTAATGCTGCATGACCGGCTGACGTTCCCGGAAGCTGTGCGCCAGTTAGCCGAGCGCACCGGCGTGCGGCTGCCGGAGAGTGGAGCGGCGGAAGCCGCGGCTTCGCAAGAGCCGCTGCGCGCTCTCTTGGATAAAACCTGCCAGTACTATGAGCGGCGCCTGCAGGAGCCGGGCGTGGGACAGGCTGCGCGCGACTATCTCGCCAAGCGTGGGGTAAGCCCCGCCACCGCGCAGCAGTTCAGGCTGGGGCTGGCCTCCGAGGGCTGGGATCAGCTGCTGACCTCGGCGACCGCGAAGGGGGTGGCGCGCGAGCAACTCGAGGCCGTGGGGCTGATCGTGCCGGGCAAGTCCGGCGGCTACTACGATCGCTTCCGCAACCGGCTCTTGTTTCCGATCATGGATCTGCGCAACCGCATTGTGGGTTTTGGCGGGCGCAGCCTCGATGGGCGAGAGCCCAAGTACCTCAACAGCCCGGAGACGGTGCTCTACAGCAAAGGCCGGCAGCTCTTTGGCCTCGCGCAAGCCAAAGCGGCCGTTGCGGAGAGCAAAACCGCGGTGCTGGTGGAGGGCTATTTTGACTGCGTGGTGCTTTTCGGGGGCGGTATTGAGAACGTCGTCTCCCCGCTCGGCACCGCGCTGACCCCGGAGCAGGCCAAGCTGTTGCGTCGCTACGCCGAGCAAGTGATTCTGGCGTTCGATGCAGATGCCGCAGGCGAGCAGGCCACTATCCGCGGTCTGGAGGTGCTCCTGGGAGCAGGCTTCCAGGTCCGCGTGGCGGCGCTGCCTGAAGGGGTAGATCCGGATGAGTGCCTACGCGCCTATGGCCGCCCGCGGTTCGACGCCCTGCTGCAAAGCAGTGTGAATTGTGTGGAGTTTATGCTACACACAGCCTCGCGGCGCTTTCCTTTAGACCGTTTGGAAGGTAAAGCCAAGGCGGCACAGTTTGTGCTACCTATTATCAGTAATGTAGCCGATCGCATTCTGCGCAGCGAATACGTGCGGCTGCTGGCTCAGCGCCTGCAGCTGGATGAGACGGCGGTGATGGCTGAATTGGCCCGTTTGGGCAGCCGGCCCGCGGCGCAGGAAGGCGAGGGCAGAGCCCCTAGGAGCGCTCCTGTGGCTACGGGGGCACCTGGACCCGAACGACTACTCACGGCGTTGGTGTTGGAGAATCCTAAGCGTTGGGAGCAGGTAGCCGGGCGCATCAGCCTTTCCGACTTGAGCGATGCGACCTACCGAGAGTTGCTCGGCACTGTGTTGGAGATGAGTGCAGAGGGCCGATCGCCCAGCGCGTCTCAGCTCGTCTCGCGTGTGACCGCCGGTAATCAGGGCAGCCTGGTCACCCAGCTGGTGGAGTTGGCCCAGTCGATGGGAGCCCCTGAAGAGGCGTTCGAGGACTGCGTGCGGCGCGTGCAGCAGCTGCGGCAACAGCGGCGGCTTAGCGCCTTGCGCGAGCAGATCCGCATGGCGCAGGAAGCCCGGCGCGACACGGAAACTCAACAATTACTGGCGGATTACCAAGAAGCGCTCGCAGCACCCGTACAACCCGTGGGGAGGTCTTGAGGTTCAATGGCTGAGAGCATCAAGCGCAAGCCCATCAGCGAGCGGCTCGCCCGGGTCATCACCGTGGGGCGAGACAAGGGCCGTCTGACCTATGATGAGCTCAACAATCTCTTGCCGGATGATGTGGCCTCACCCGAAGAGATCGATGAGCTGCTGACCCTGCTGGGCAAAGAGCACATCGAGATTGTGGACAAGCCGGCAGCCGCCACTCCCCACGCCCCCTCCCGCTTGGAAGAGCGCGAGGATAAGGAGCAAAAAGAGGAGGAAGCCGCTGAGCTCGCCGAGGTCGGCCAGCTCGATGATCCGGTGAAAATGTACCTGCGTCAAATGGGGCAGATTCCGTTGCTGACGCGCGATCAGGAGCTGACCCTCGCGAAGAAGATCGAGGCTGCGGAGTTTGCCTACCGCGATGCGGTGCTGGATGTGCCGATCTCGCGCCGGGAGATCCTGCGCCTGAGCGATATCCTTATTGAGGGCGAAATGAGCCCGGAGGATTACTCGAAGGACGACCCGAACCTCAAGCGCGAGGAGCTCGTCGAGCAGCTCATTGGGCTGCGCAAGCGGCTGCGCAAAGCGCTCAGCAAGAAAAGGGCGCTGAAGGTGATCGCGGACTACCACCTCACCATCCTGGCCATCGAATGGATCGTGGAGCAGGTGGAGAAGTATCTGAAGGGCGTGGAGTTAGCGGACCGGCAGCTGACGACCCTGCGGCGCAACCGGGCTAGCGGCAGCGCCAAGGCCCGCGAGGC
>JAGVGS010000097.1 GCA_020057015.1 Candidatus Omnitrophota bacterium
CATCTGGCTGCGCAATCCCTATGTCGACCCCATCAGCCTGCTGCAGGCGCGCTTTCTCAGGCAGCAGCGCGCCGCCCGCGGGGCCCGCGCCAAGAAGGCCTACAGCCGGGTGCTGGCGCTGACGATCAACGGCATTGCCGCCGGCATGCGCCACACCGGATAAGCCACACCAAAGGATACGCTCATGCATAAACTGGTTCTATTGCGCCACGGGGAAAGCGCCTGGAACAAAGAGAATCGCTTTACCGGTTGGACCGACGTCGATCTCAGCGAGAAGGGCGTGGCAGAGGCCAGGGAAGGCGGCCGGCTGCTGAAGAAAGAGGGTTACGTCTTCGACCTCGCGTACACATCGCTGCTTAAGCGCGCCATTAAAACGCTGGATCTCACCCTTGAGGAGATGGACCAGCTCTGGATCCCCGTCGTCAAGGACTGGCGGCTGAATGAGCGCCACTACGGCGCGCTGCAGGGCCTCAATAAGGCCGAGACCGCGAAGCAATACGGGGAAGAACAAATCCTGCAATGGCGCCGCAGCTACGATGTGCGCCCGCCGGCGCTGCCTGCTACCGATCAGCGCCACCCAGCGCGCGACCCGCGCTACAAGCACCTGAAACCCCACGAATTGCCCTCAACCGAGTGCCTCAAGGACACCGTGGCCCGCGTGCAACCGCTCTGGCGCGAGGCGATCGCCCCGGCCCTGCAGCGGGGCAAGCGCGTCATTATCGCGGCCCATGGCAACAGCCTGCGCGCGCTGGTCAAGTATCTGGATGGCGTCTCGGACCAGGACATCGTGGGCGTGAATATCCCCACCGGCATCCCCCTGGTCTATGAGCTTAACGACACCCTGAAGCCGGTGAAGCACTATTACCTCGGCGATCCCGAGGCGGCTGCGCGCGCGGCGAAGGCCGTGGCCGAGCAGGCCAAACGCGCGTAATAGTGCATCAACTTTCTCATTGACACCCGCGGGCCACGGTGTTAGTATTTCACCACGTCATGAACAGCAGCTTTCGGCTGTTGTGAGTTGAAAAGCAAGATAACTCAGACGACCTCTTTTGGAGCGCCTTGCGCCTTCGGAAGAAGGCGCTCTTTTTTTACCCCGAATTTCCCGTTCTTTGACAATTCAGAGATGTGCTGAACCCCAGATGTTCGTTTGGAGCTTCACCGGATCACACGAGCAGTACCATCAAATGATTCATCGTGGCGGCCCGCAAGGGCACGTGCGGTGGACCTTATTTGACGGAGAGTTTGATCCTGGCTCAGAGTGAACGCTGGCGGCGTGGATAAGGCATGCAAGTCGAGCGATCCCCGCAAGGGGATAGCGGCAAACGGGTGAGTAACGCGTAGGTAACTTACCCCGAAATGTGGGATAACTTGGGGAAACCCAGGCTAATACCGCATATACCTGCAGGAGCTCATGCTCCAACAGGGAAAGATGGCCTCGACCGCAAGGTTGCTATCGTTTCGGGAGAGACCTGCGTCCCATCAGCTAGTTGGTAGGGTTACGGCCTACCAAGGCATATGACGGGTAGCTAGCCTTAGAGGGCGGTTAGCCACACTGGAACTGAGACACTGTCCAGACTCCTACGGGAGGCTGCAGTCGAGAATCTTTGGCAATGGACGAAAGTCTGACCATGCGACGCCGCGTGCGGGATGACGGCCTTCGGGTTGTAAACCGCTGTCCTGAGGAACGAAGGCTTCTGCTGCGAACAGCGGCAGAGGATTGACGGTACCTCAGAAGAAAGCCCCGGCTAACTCCGTGCCAGCAGCCGCGGTAATACGGAGGGGGCGAGCGTTACTCGGATTTACTGGGTGTAAAGGGCACGTAGGCGGCTTGATAAGCCCCGCTTGAAATGCTCCGGCTCAACCGGAGCATGTGGCGGGGGACTGCCAAGCTTGAGGACTGGAGAGGCAGGCGGAATTCCCGGTGTAAGGGTGAAATCTGTAGATATCGGGAGGAACACCAGTGGCGAAGGCGGCCTGCTGGCCAGTATCTGACGCTGAGGTGCGAAAGCTAGGGGAGCGAACAGGATTAGATACCCTGGTAGTCCTAGCCGTAAACGATGGACACTAGGTGTTGGCGCCGCAAGGTGTCAGTGCCGCAGGGAACCCGATAAGTGTCCCACCTGAGGAGTACGGCCGCAAGGTTGAAACTCAAAGGAATTGACGGGGGCCAGCACAAGCGGTGGAACATGTGGTTCAATTCGATGCTACGCGAAGAACCTTACCCAGGCTTGACATGCTTGAAGTAGGAACCTGAAAGGGCAACGACTCGTAACCAGTCGAGAACTTGCACAGGTGCTGCATGGCTGTCGTCAGCTCGTGCCGTGAGGTGTTGGCTTAAGTGCCACAACGAGCGCAACCATTGCTAATAGTTGCCACCAGGGGCCGCAAGGCCTGCTGAGCACTCTATTGGGACTGCCAGCGATGAGCTGGAGGAAGGTGGTGATGACGTCAAGTCCGTACGGCCCTTATGCCTGGGGCTACACACGTGTTACAATGGCGTTGACAACGCGCTGCTAACCCGCGAGGGCATGCTAATCGCTTAAACAACGCCTCAGTTCGGATTGCAGGCTGCAATTCGCCTGCATGAAGCCGGAATCGCTAGTAACGGCGGATCAGCTACGCCGCCGTGAATACGTTCCCTGGCCTTGTACACACCGCCCGTCAAGCGATGGAAGCTGGGAGCACCCGAAGTCGGTGATCCAACCCGCAAGGGGGGTAGCCGCCGAAGGTGAGACCAGTGACTGGCGCTAAGTCGTAACAAGGTAGCCCTACGGGAACGTGGGGCTGGATCACCTCCTTTCTAAGGAGCACTGACCGGGTCGCCTCCATTCGACTTTGGGGTTTAGCACATCTCTGAATTGTTGACATTGAAAGGCACCGTGCGTAGAATGCGAGAGCCTTTGGCCCTCCTCTGACGCGGCTTCCGCGCTAAGCGTCAGCAGGAGCGAAAAAAACGGAGAAGCCGAAAGACGACGCGCTCCGTTTTTTGTTGTCTACAGGCACTCCGGGCCGATAGCTCAGTTAGTAGAGCACCGTGCTGATAACGCGGGGGTCACAGGTGCAATTCCTGTTCGGCCCACCATACTAGCAAGCCCTTTGCTCTTTGAACGAACCGCTCGATAGGGAGTTCCCAAGGCTTGGGCCTGTAGCTCAGCTGGGAGAGCGCCTGATTTGCATTCAGGAGGTCAGCGGTTCGATCCCGCTCAGGTCCACGCACTTTGTTACCTGAGGCGGTTGCAGCGCAAACGCTATTGCGCGTTACTTGCTTCCGGAACGAATGGGGGCAACCGGACGCTAGCGCTCTTTGACAACGATTTTGTCTCGCCGAGAAGTTCTCTTGATAATGTAGTTAAGCTACCAAGAGCTGTCGGTGAATGCCTCGGTTTCGACCGGCGATGAAGGACGTGGCAAGCTGCGATAAGCTTCGGGGAGCCGCAAGCAGGCGTTGATCCGAAGATTTCCGAATGGGGTAACCCCGCCGCTTTCATCAGCGGTGACCCCGTACCCAATAAAATAAGTACGGGGAGCAATACCCGGTGAAGTGAAACATCTCAGTACCCGGAGGTAAAAGACATCAATTGAGATTGCCCTAGTAGCGGCGAGCGAACGGGCAACAGCCTAAATCCCGGCCGTGCCAAGCGGACACGCGTTGCGGTCGGGAGGTTGCGGGGCTGATGCGGGAGCTCGTGTCTGAGCTCCGTTTGGCGCTTGCGCATAGCAGAAGGGCCTGGAACGGCCCACCATAGAAGGTGATAGTCCTGTATGCGAAACGCGCTAAGTGCTGAACGGCATCAGTTCCCAAGTAGCATGAGACACGTGGAACCTCATGCGAAACTGGGGGGACCACCCTCCAAGGCTAAATACGAGTCGAAACCCGATAGTGCACAAGTACCGTGAGGGAAAGGTGAAAAGAACCCCGGAAGGGGAGTGAAATAGAACCTGAAACCGACAGCTTACAAAGCAGTCCGAGCCGGCCGCAAGGTCCGGTGAGGGCGTGCCTTTTGCATAATGATCCGGCGAGTTATTCGGCCAAGCGAGTCTAACCTGCGTGATGCAGGGCAGGCGCAGCGAAAGCGAGTCCTAATAGGGCGTCTAGCTTGTTCGAATAGACCCGAAGCTAGGTGATCTAGCCATGACCAGGGCGAACCCTCCGTAACAGGAGGGGGAGGCCCGAACCCGTCATTGTTGAAAAAATGTGGGATGAGTTGTGGCTGGGAGCGAAAGACTAATCAAACCTAGTGATAGCTGGTTCTCCCCGAAATAACTCTAGGGTTAGCCTCAGAAGTTCGTCGGTGGGGGTAGAGCACTGAATGGGCTAAGGACCACACCAGGTTGCTGAACCCAATCAAACTCCGAATACCATCGGCCCATATTCTGGGAGTCAGCCTGTGAGGGATAAACTTCATAGACGCGAGGGAAACAACCCAGACCGCCAGCTAAGGTCCCAAAGTATACGCTAAGTGTTAAAGGATGTCAGGATACTAAGACAGCCGGGATGTTGGCTTAGAGGCAGCCATCATTTAAAGAGTGCGTAACAGCTCACCGGTCGAGTGTTCTGGCGCCGACAATGATCGGGGCTTAAGCGTATTACCGAAGCTGCGGCTCGTGCACCTCTTCGGAGGAGCATGGGGGTAGGGGAGCGTTCCGTAGTAGGATGAAGGCGCACCGTTAGGTGCGCTGGACGAGGCGGAAGTGAGAATGTCGGAATGAGTAGCGATAAGATCCGCGAGAAACGGATCCGCCGTAAGCCTAAGGGTTCCTGGGGAAGGTTAATCCACCCAGGGTGAGTCGGTCCTAAGCTAAGGCCGCGAGGCGTCAGCGATGGACATGCCGCTAACATTCGGCAACCACTGTTTAGGCGTTTGACGGGCGATGAGGACGCAGGAAGCTAGGCCATCCGGGTGTTGGACGTCCCGGTCCGGTGCTATAGCCCGCAAGGGTGAGGGCCCCGGGGAGCTGAGACTACGGTCAAAGCAAACTGGTTGATGCTACGCTGCCTAGAAAAATCTTCGTCCGGAGTCTACTCGGTGCCCGTACCGCAACCCGACACAGGTAGGCAAGGAGAAAATCCTAAGGCGTTCGAGAGAACCCTCGTTAAGGAACTCGGCAAACTAGCCCCGTAACTTCGGAATAAGGGGTGCTCTTGGGAGTGAAGCGGTTTACCCGCCAGCTTTCGGGAGTCACAGTAAAGAGGGTCAGCTGACTGTTTAGCAAAAACACAGGTCCATGCGAAGTCTGATCGACCATGTATATGGACTGACACCTGCCCAATGCTGGAAGGTCAAGGGGATGCGTCATCCCGCCGCAAGGCAGGAGAAGCGCTGAACTCAAGCCCCAGTGAATGGCGGCCGTAACTATAACGGTCCTAAGGTAGGATTCGCTGCCTTAGAGAAATTGGGCTATATGCTGGAAAATCTGAGTATCCCACACTACGTTGTGCTAGCATGGGCGACGTGAAAATGTGATGGGTGCAGATCATCAGCAGGAAAGGCTAACAGTCGGGTGGATTGTCGGATTTGTCGACGGAGAAGGCTGCTTCTCGATTACGGTGCAGCGGAATCCGACGACACGATTCGGATGGCAGGTGTTCCCTGAGTTCGTTGTCACGCAGGGAGCAAAAAGCCTGCCGGCGCTTGAATCCCTCCAGCAATTCTTCCAGTGCGGGAATATCTTCATCAACCGAAGATCGGACAATCATCGTGAGCCGCTGTATCGGTATTGCGTGCGCGCGGTGACGGATCTTCAGACGAAGATTATCCCGTTCTTCCGGCAATATCCGCTCAGAACAGCGAAGCGAGAAGATTTCGCCAAGTTTGTTCAGGTGGTGGAGCTGGTGGCTGGACGCAAGCATCTGGATGAGGAGGGGCTGCGAGCGATCGCAGCGATTGCGCAAACGATGAACCGACAGAAGCCTGCACGACTGTTATCATCCTCAGAGACTATACGCCCAACACCGCACTTCGCGGTGAAGATATAGTCCGAACTGCATGGCGACATGCAGACCTGAATAGAAATATTCAGGCGCCTGCCGCAAGGTGGGTCTACAAGTAACAGAGTAAGCGAAATTCCTTGTCGGGTAAGTTCCGACGCGCACGAAAGGTGTAACAAGCTGACCGCTGTCTCAACGAGGGGCTCGGCGAAATTGTGGTCGCAGTGAAGACGCTGCGTGCCCGCATGTAGACGAAAAGACCCTAGAACCTTCACTGCAATCTGTTATTGAGCATGTGGCCAAGCTGTGTAGGATAGGTGGGAGGCGTTGATCCTCAGGTGCTAGCCTGGGAGGAGCCGACGGTGAAATACCACCCTGCTTATTCGCGTGTTCTAACGTCGAATGTCTGAAGCGACACGACGGACCGTGACAGATGGGCAGTTTGACTGGGGCGGTTCCCTCCTAAAGAGTAACGGAGGGGTCCAAAGGTGCCCTCAGCGCGGTCGGCAATCGCGCGTCGAGTATAAAGGCAAAAGGGCGCTTAACTGTGAGACGTGCATGTCGAACAGAGACGAAAGTCGGGCTTAATGATCCGGCGGTGGAAAGTGGAATCGCCGTCGCTCAACGGATAATAGGTACTCTAGGGATAACAGGCTTATCGGTTCCGAGAGTTCATATCGACGAACCGGTTTGGCACCTCGATGTCGGCTCATCGCATCCTGAGGCTGGAGAAGGTCTCAAGGGTCCGGCTGTTCGCCGGTTAAAGCGGTACGCGAGCTGGGTTCAGAACGTCGTGAGACAGTTCGGTCTCTATCTCATGTGGGCGCAGGAAGCTTGAGGAGACTAGCCCGTAGTACGAGAGGACCCGGGTTCACGGACCTCCGATGTACCAGTTGTTCCGCCAGGAGCATCGCTGGGTAGTCGTGTCCGGCATGGATAAGCGCTGAAAGCATCTAAGCGCCAAGCCACCTCCAAGACTAGGCTTCCCGGGGCGCAAGCCCCCTAAAGGCCCCTGGTAGACTACCAGGTTGATAGGCGGCAGGTGTAAGACGCGCGAGCGTTTTAGCTAAGCCGTACTAATCGGCCGTGAGGCTTGACTGCTTTATCTTTTTAACTTCTTAGCGAGACAAAATCGTTGTCATACATAATTGCGCGAGGGTTTGTTCACCTCGCGCAGCCTTAATGCCTGGTGACCATACCGAGGGGGCCACACCCGATCCCATTCCGAATTCGGCAGTTAAGCCCCTCAGGGCCGATGGTAGTGATACCGCAAGGTGTCGTGAGAGTAGGTCGTCGCCAGGCTTTTTCTTTTCCCCTCCCGCTTCCCCTTTCGACTGCAATCGCACATCGTGGCCTACACCTTAGCGCCGCTGCGGCTGATGTGCCGCTTTGGGCACACTGCGCCTCGCGGCGCGTCGGTTCGGCTCACGCTGCGCGATTTCGTTACGAAATGGGAAGCGGGAGGGGAAAAGTTGAGTCAGAGACGTTTTGAGTTCAGCTTGCGTTTCGTGGTTTCGCGACGAAACGAGGCAGGGGTGGGGAAAAGCTAGGATCGAATGTTAAGCTCAGGAATTCTTACAGCACTTGATTCACAAGCAGCGTCATTCTTGATGGAAGCAACCTCAGGTAGGTACCATCCGGAGGCTGATTCTGATAATCAGGTTAAGCAACAACGAGTTGCATTGATCCGTCTATTTATATACAGCCGGAATGAATTCCGTCGTGGTGTGGTTGTGGATACCGAGATCGATGCGATAAAAGACCCCCAGAAGCGTAGAATCCATGAAGGGGTACCTGTACTTATTGGACCTATTGGACAATTAGATGAGGTACGCGTGAAAGCGAGGAGTCGGGACTTGCAGCAGCACTATCCAAACAACGTTAATGACTGCAGGATTGTAGCTGAAGCAGAATGCGGCCAGATTGAGCAACTTGTCAGCTTTGATCGAGACCTGAAGCGTAGGTTAAGTCCTCATACGAGCGTTCGAATTATGACACCCGTAGAGTGCTGGAACGTGGCTAATATATCAAAAGGCTCCAAGCCAGTATGGCGGCCCGCACCAGGCAATCCACTTGCATCTCAGAGCTGGTGGTGCTGGTAAGGATATGGGGCCCGTACTCCGATATTTGGCAACCATCATCGCCAAGATTAGAAATCATCGATTTTGGGGCCTTACATTGATTGCTTGGTGGTTGATTCTGCAAGGCACATTTGTTGTATTGTTATTTTCATTTGCAATCATTGGTGGCACACATCCGGGAGCTTTGATTGCTATGCTTGCTGCGGCTGTTCCAATGCTATTTTCAGGCATTCGACTGAGGCAGAGGATTTCCTGGGGATGGTATGGGGCAGTTTTTGTTATTGGTCTGGAATTTGCTAATGTGACCATGCAGAGCGTGCAAGGAGTGATCGAGATTCTCAAAGCTCCGGTTGAAGTGCTTGAAGCTCCCCGCGGCGAATACTTATCTAGTCTGTTTTGGGGTGATTTCTTTTGGTTGGGATTCGTTAATGCTGTTTTCCTAATCTATTTGTCTCGCCCTACTGTTCGTCAAGAATGTAGAGTGTAGGGAAAGGGGAGGCTGGGAAATTGGGGACGGCTCTGAGTGTTGCAGGGCGAGGGAGGAGGGGCGGATGGCGCAGCATGTGGTGCTGGCGAAGTTTACGGACCAGGGGATTCGAGGCGTGAAGGACACGCCCAAGCGCGCGCAGGCGTTTCGCGCAACAGCAAAGACGATGGGGATAACCATCAAGGAGATCTATTGGACCCTGGGCCAGTATGACGTCATCTTGACGATGGAGGCACCCCAGGATGAGCTGGTGGCCGCGCTGATGTTCAAAGTCGGCGCCCTGGGTAACCTAACCTCGCAGACGCTGCGCGCGTTCAGCGAAGCCGAGATCGGGGCCATTGCCGCCAAGGTGTGAGGACGATGCCGTGTAATCTGAACAAGACGGATCGCGGGATTCGGGTGGTGTTGGGGATCGTGCTGCTCGGGATAGCGGCGTATTTCAGGAGCGGCTGGGGATGGCTGGCAGCCGTGGCCGGAGTGGCGCTGTTGTGGAATGCGGTAGCGGGGTTCTGTGGAGCCTACCACCTGCTTGGGATCTCGACCTACAAGCGGAATAGATGAGAGCGCTCAAGGAGCTCATCAAGCGCGCCGCCGCGGCGCGTGGGTACGAACTCGTGCGTCTGGGCGAAAGCCTGGATCACCCCTTTGATGTCTTAAACCTCGCGGTGCGCGAGTTGCTCTCCCGCCATCCGGAGTGCGTCTTCGTGGAGATCGGCGGCGGCGAAGGGATCCAGAGTGACGGGCTCTACCCGCTGGTGTGCGAGCATCACCTCCAGGGGCTCGTGGTGGAGCCGCTGCCCGAGCAATTCACTCGGCTGCAGCAACACTATGCTGGCGAGCCGCAGGTGAAGCTTGAGAATTGTGCGATTGCCGAGACGGCAGGGACGCGGCCGATGTTCTATTTTGAGCGCGCCCCGGCGATTCCCGACTGGGCCTATGGCATGGCGAGCTTCAACAAGGCGCACTTGACCAAGTTCAGCCAGACCGCACCGCTGGCCCGCCATATCCGGGAAGTGCAGGTGCCGACGCTTACCTTTGCTGGATTGCTGGCCAAGCATCAACTCGACCGCATCCATATCCTCAGCATTGATACCGAAGGCTATGATTATGAGGTGCTGAAGATGGTGTGTGCCTCGCCCCTGCGGCCGGAGATCATCAACTACGAACATGAGCACTTGAGCGGCCCGGATCTGCTGGCCAGCAAGCAGCTGCTCGCGGCGCAGGGCTACCTGTTTATCCGCTACGGGCGGGATATCCTAGCGCTGCGCGAAGAGGAAACCAAAGGCAGATATCGTTCCTGAGGAGGTCATGGTGATGCGGGCAACACTCTTGCGGGTGGCGTGGTGGTCCATTCTGCTGGGCCTGGGGATGGAAATCATCCTGGTGGGTGTCGCGGCAGGCGCGGGGCAGTTGCTGGCGCTGAAGCCGATCCTGGCGGATCTGGTGCAAAAGGTTTCCTGGTCGGTGATGGTGTGCATGGGTTTGGCGGTTGGCACGGCTGCGGCCAAGGCGCGGCCCGCGGTGATGGGGCTAGCCGGGTTGATGGCAGCTCCGTTGGCGTTCCATGCGGCCCGCGCGCTACATAAAAGCGCGGTGCAGGCGCTGGCGATTGCCGGCCCCGCTGCCACGCCCCCCTCAGTGCTGACCCTGGCGGTGATCAAGGCCCTGGAATACGCCTGCTTAGGGGCTCTGATCGCCTGGCTGAGCAAGCGGGGGGCAAGCGTGAAAGCGTATGTGGCCGTGGGCCTGGTACTAGGTGCGCTGACAGGGGCTATCATTGTCGGGCTCGGCGCTGCGGCAGGAGCCAAGCCCCCGATGGCGGCCTTGCTCGTGCGCGTGGTCAATGAATTGCTGTTTCCCGTGGGCTGCTCGCTCGTGCTCTTTGCGGCCGAAACGATGGGGAGGTCAAGGAGCGCATGACCCTGAGACTACTTTTGAGCGCGGCCTGCCTGCTGGCAGGGTGTGCCGCCAACACGCCGTTTGTGCAGCATCCCCCGGTGCAGTACGGCACGCAGGCGCAGACCACGGGCTTCCAGTTGGAATTAGCCAAGCGCGTGAGCTATTACCGGCCGGTGGGGCATCAGCTGCGGATCAATGGCGGGCCGCCCATTTGGCTGGAGCCGGTGGGCGAAGTGACGGTGTATCTTCATCCCGGGCGCTATGAGGTGCTGTGCGCGTCCTTTTCTTCCAAGCGCGCGGCAGACGCCGCCGCCGCACCAGACGCGCGCGAGACCGTGCAGTTTGGCTACAAGAGCCGCTACGATTTGCTCGTGAGGGAAGGGGAGATCAAGCGCTTGCGGTATCTGCCGCCGCTCGTAAGTGAGCGCAGCGGGGAAATACACGATATCGAAAAATAATGGTAGAGTGAAGGTGCTATGAAGGTGCAGGGCAAGCACTATCGTACGATTTGGCTGGAGGGCGCCGCGGTGCGGCTTATTGAGCAGCGCCTCTTACCTCACCGTTTCGAGATCCTCAGCTGCGGCGATTATCAGGCCACGGCCGCGGCCATCAAGGACATGGCGGTCCGCGGGGCAGGGGCAATCGGGGCGGCTGCTGGCTATGCGATGGCGCAGGCTGCTCTCGCGGCCCCAGCCAGCGGCTTTCGAGCAGCGCTTGAGCAGGCCCGTGAAACCATCCGCTCCACCCGGCCCACGGCACACGATTTGTTCGCGGCGCTCGAGCAGGTTTTCCAAGCGGCCCTTACGGCTTCCACCGCTGACGCGGCGCGCGTGGCTGCGGTGCAGGCGGCCGAGGCGTTTGCCGAAGGCAACGCCTGCGCCGGGGAGGCCATCGGCAGGGCGGGAGCCGCCCTCTTGCGCCCGGGCATGCGGGTGCTGACGCATTGTAATGCCGGCTGGCTCGCCTTTGTCGACTGGGGCAGCGCGTTGGCCCCGATCTATTGCGCTCATGCGGCTGGCCTGCCCCTGCACGTGTACGCCACAGAGACCCGGCCCCGCTCGCAAGGGGCTAAGCTGACCGCCTGGGAGCTGGCCCAGGCCGGGGTGGCGCATCGCTTGATCGCGGACACCGCCGCCGGCTCGCTGTTTCAGCGCTCGATGGTCGATTGCGTGATCGTCGGCGCCGACCGGATCGCGGCCAACGGCGATACGGCCAACAAAATCGGCACCTATACGTTGGCGGTACTGGCGCAGCGCCACGCGGTGCCTTTGTATGTGGCCGCACCCCGCTCGACCTTCGATTCGGCGACACCGACAGGGGCGGCGATTCCCATCGAGCAGCGCCACGAAGACGAGGTGCTGTACGTGACCGGATTGGGCGATGACGGCGCGTTGCGCCGCGTGCGCGTGACGGCACCGGGCACCTCCGCCGATAATCCGGCGTTTGACGTCACTCCGGCGGCCCTGATTACCTGCTTCATCACCGAGGAGGGCTTGATCGAGCCGAATCGCCAAGCGCTCGCCGCGTGGCTCCAGCGGCGGCCTGCCATGGCCGCGCCGGCGCGATGAGCGAGGCCGCGTTGTTTGAGGTGCAGGTGCTGGGGCACGAGGTGCCGCACGATGCCGGCCTGCCGAAATTGGTGGCCGAAGCGCAGCGTTTTTCGGCGCGCGGATTTACCCCCTCGTACGGGCCCGGCGATCACGGCAATATGAGCTGCCGCACTCCCCGGGGGCTCTTGATTACGGCGCGCGAGACCAGCAAGGCCCAGTTGCGGCCGGAGGACTTTGTCGAGGTGGTGGGCTGCGATGAGCGTGGCTTGAAGCCCCTCGTGCGCTGCTATGGCACGCGGCTGCCCTCTACCGACACGTGGCTGCACTGGCGCGTGTACGCCACCCGACCGGATGCGTCGGCTATCCTGCACGGTCATGATCTGGTGGCCCTGCGGCAGGCGCGGCCGCTGCGGCTGCCGATGACGAGCATCTCAGCGGCCCAGCCCTCTGCGGCGTTGGTGGAGGAAGTGACCCAATTGATGGCCGAGCATGCCTATGTGCTGCTGCGCGATCATGGGTTTGTGGCGCTGGGGCCTTCCATTGAAGAAGCAGCGGCGCTGGTCGACCGGCACGCGCATATGGCGCGCGGCCTCTAGGCGCGCGCATGGCTTTCGAAGAGCGGCGCCGACGGGCGCGGTTTTCGGTGACCGGGCCCAAGATTTCGGCCATGCTGCGCTTTCCCAATGGCAAGACGCACCAGGCGGAAGGGGCCATCAAGCACGCGACCGACAAGCCGCCCTATGAGTACGGGGTGGCGTTTACCGAGGAGACCATGGAGCGCATCATCAAGGAATCGTTCGGGGCGGCATGACGCGCAAGGTGCTGCTGGTGGATGATGAGCCCGCCATTCTGCGGGTGATCGGCAAACGCCTCGAAGTGTCGGGCTATCAGGTCGTGACGGCGCAAAGCGGCCCCGAGGCGCTCAAGAAGGTGCAGACCGACCGGCCCGATGCGATCGTGCTCGACTTGATGCTCCCGGGCCTGAACGGGGCTGAGGTGTGCGCGATGCTGAAGCAGGATCCGCAGTACCGGGAGATTCCCGTGGTGATCTTCACCGGCAAGGGCCGGGAGCTGGATGAGCGCCTCTGTCGGGAAATGGGAGCCGATGCGTACGTAAACAAGGGCCCGGCCGGCCCGCTGGTCGAGCAGCTCGATGCGCTGCTCAGCCGTCTGGCGCCGCCGACGCCATGACCGAGAAGCGCTATCGCGTGCTCTTGGTGGATGATGAGCCGGTCATCCGGAAGATGTTCGGCCGCCTGTTGGAGATGGCGGAGATGGACGTGCTGACCGCCGCCGACGGGGAAGAGGGGCAGGCCCGGGCGCTGGCCGAGCTGCCCGATGCGATCATCCTTGACCTCATGTTGCCGAAGAAGAACGGCTACGACGTGTGTGTTGCCCTGAAGCAGGATGCGCGGACGCAGCACATTCCCATCATTATTTTCTCTGCGAAAGAGGAGCCGGGAGACGATGAGCGCTGCTTGAAATTGGGGGCCAGCGCGTACGTGTCGAAGACGCAATCGCCGCAAAAATTGATCGACGAAGTCAAGGCGTGGGCCAGCGGGCAACAAGGGAGGACGGCATGATGGTAGGCGGCTCGGCAGGATTGTTGGTGGCAGCGGTGGCAGGGTACTGGGTGCTCGAGCGAGCTGACCGGCATAAGGGCCAGCTCAAGACGCTCGGGCAAGTGCTGGGTGCGGTGATCATTGCGGTGAGCCTCATCGGGGTGGCCTGCCAGGTATGGTGTGCTGCCAAGTGCGGCCCCGGCGGTCACGGGTTCATGAAAGGGCACGGCATGATGAAAGGGATGTGCCCGCTGGGCGCGCCAGCAAATTCGATGAGCAAGCCTTGACGCGCTGAGGCGGCATCAGGCATAGTTGTTGAGGATGAAGCGCCCCGGCTTCGGCCGGGGCGTTTTATGTTGAGTCCTCAGGACAGGAGGCACGATGGAAGCTACAGCCACGCATCCTCGCATTCTGGTGGTGGATGATGAAGAGAAGATCGTCAGTCTCTTGAAGCGCCAGATGGAGAACGCCGGCTTCGAGGTGCAGACCGCCACGCGGGGTGCTGATGCCCTGGATGCGGTCCACCAGCAAAAGCCCGACATCATGGTGCTCGATCTGCGCATGCCGGATATGAGCGGCAACCAGGTCTGTTGGATCATTCGCCAGGTGTACGATGCCAAGCGGCTGCCCATTGTGATTCTCACCGCCGCGGAGCTGGGCGCCGAGGAGCTGCGGCAGCAAGCCCACGGGGCCAACGCGTATCTCAACAAGCCCTGCGAGTTCTCCGAAGTGCTGCAGACCGTGCGCAGCCTGCTCGCGTAAGTCGTCACTGGTCTCGCCAGGATTCCTCCGCACTTCTCGTGCTACAATCTCTGTATGTTGGTGTGGATGACCCTGCTTGCCGCCACGGTGGCGGCCCTCTGGGCTGCCACTCTGCTGGGCTTTCTGGCTCGGTGGTCCTGGTGGGGCGAGCTGGCGTGCCACTTTCGCGCGCAATACGTGCTGCTGCTGCTCTTGGCGGCTCTAGCGGCGCTCGCGTCGGGCGCGGGCGTCCTTGCCGGTCTGGCAGCCGGCGGGGGCCTGCTGAATCTCGCCTTCATCGTGCCCTTGTATGGGGGCTGGCCTCGCCGCGGGAGGACCCCGGTGTTGCGCACACTCGTGGCCAACGTCTGGCTGAAAAACCAGCGCTACGAGCGGGTGCAGCAGCTGGTGGAGCGCTACCTCCCCGATGTGTTCGTGCTGCTCGAAACAGACAGCCGCTGGATTGTGGGCCTCCAGGCGCTGGCCGGCCGCTATCCCTATGCCAAAGCAGTGGCGTACCAGCCCGGTTTTGGCATGATGCTGTGCAGCCGCTTACCCTTCGTGGACACGCGCGTGGTGCGCTTTGGCGGGCATGGCTTGCCCTCCATTATGGCTACGATCCAATGGGGCGAAGCACAGGTCATCGTGATCGGCACGCACCCGCTGGCCCCCATCCGGCGCTCCACCCACCGGCGGCGGGATGAGCAATGCTTGGCCTTGGCCCGCTTCGTGAAAGAGCAAACGCTGCCGGTCATCCTCGTGGGCGACTTCAATGCCACTTCCTGGTCTCCTATCTTCGGCCGCCTGATGGCCGCGGCCGGCTTGATGGATTCGCGGCGCGGCTTTGGGCCGCAGCCCACCTGGCCGGCCCAGTGGCCTCTGCTGCG